>JBBRCL010000043.1:0-24227 GCA_038204895.1 Actinomycetales bacterium
GGCGACCTTCACGCTCGGGTTCGACCCGGGCGAGCCCGGCACCCGCAGGTGGGTGCCGGTCAGAGCATGCAGACCGGCCCGCTCGGCCAAGGTCATGACCGGGATCAGTCCCGCGCACGACACGAGGTTCGGGTCATCGAAACCCGCGGTGAGGTTGTGGCAAACTCGCATCTACCGGGTGTCCTTTTGTTTGGTGCGTTGGAATCTTCAAGAAATCCCATCGTCCCAGGTCAAGAGGACATTCGTGCGTCGCGACCCGCTCAAAACCCGACCATCACCGGTGGATCGAGGCTGAGGCGCTGTCGAAAGTCAGAAATGGGCTCTGACGCGAAGATTCACGAATCTTCGCGAACCACGGCGAGCCCTCCAGAGGACTCTGAACCGCTGACCTGCGGTGACGGTGTGGCTCCCGCGACTGGACTCGAACCAGTAACCATCCGATTAACAGTCGGAAGCTCTGCCAATTGAGCTACGCGGGATCGTGCGCGGCAATGCTACCCGATGGTCGCTGGTGCGCCGGACCCGCGTGCGGCGGCCGACGGATCGCGTCAGGCCAGACCTGCGCCGTCGCGCACCCGAGCCTCGGCGGCGTCGACGGCGACGGCCGTCGCCGGGTCGGACAGGTCGACGTCACCGGTGCCGAGCACCTGCGTGAGCAGCGCGTCGCCGGCGGCTCGACGCAGGGCAACCCGCACGACCGCACCCGACGGCAGGGTGAGTCGCTCGCTGTGCACCACCGAGGAGTCCACGCACTGACGCACCACGCGCGGGAACTCCATGGAGCGGTCGTCAGCGAGCCGCAGGTCGGTGGGCGGTGCGGCGTCGACCCAGGTCACCGTCAGGACTGCGGTCTCCGGGTCCAGGCGGGCGGTGCTCACGTCGACCCACGGGCGCCGGAGGGCTGCGCCGTCTGCGGGCAGCTCGTGCAGGTGGTAGGTCGTCGCGATCGCCCACCCGTCCTGCAGGGGCGCCGAACTGAGCACGCGCTCGCCGCGCTCCAGCTCGACGCGGGCGCGGACGTCGTCGGGCAGTGAAGCGTGTCGACGCAGCAGAGCCATGGATCCAAACTAGTGCCGGCCGCAGCGGGCGACCGGACCGGGCGGCGTGCGTCAGCCGAGCCCCGCCATCTCGCGCAGGGTCCTCAGGCCGGGTTCCGCTGCGACCAGGCCGACCGACTGGACAGCGAGTGCACCCGCTGCGGCACCGAGGCGCAGGCACTCCGCCAGCGGGCGGCCCGCCAGGTGACCGAGCAGCGCGCCCGCCACGAAGGCGTCTCCTGCTCCGTTGGTGTCCACGACCCGCTCGACCGGCACGGCGGGCACCTCGACCCAGCCCTCGTCGCGTCCGAGAGCCACGGCGCCGCGGGCGCCAAGGGTGCAGATCGCCCAGCGGGTTCCGGCCGCCACCCGGACGGCGAGGAACGCTCGATGGTCGGGGAGTCGCTCGCCGCTCACCACCAGGACGTCGGCGGCCTCGACGAACTGCCGGTGGAACTCGGCGGCGCCGTCGTAGTCGTGCACGTCGCACCACAGCGGCACGCCGGCCGCCTGGGCGATCGGGATCACCGCGCGGGCGTGGTCGATCAGGTCCGCGACCACGACGTCGGCCCGGCCGATGGCGTCGCGCACCGCCTCCGGTACGGGGCCGGGGTCCGGCGGCAGGTCGAGGTAGATCGACAGGCGCGCGCCGTCGGGCGTCATGAGGTTCAGGTGCCGCTCGCTCGGGCCGACGCCGCGGGCTGCGGCCATCGTCAGGCGGGGGTGGACCAGGGCGGCGGTGATCCGCTCGGCGACGTCGTCGTCGCCCAGGGCGGTCCGGAGCATGACGTCGGCCGAAAGGCGGGCAAGCGTTAGGGCCTTGCCCGCCGACGTGCCGCCGAGCCCGTCGTGGTGACCGGTCGTGAAGACGGTCTGCGGCCGTGGCTCCGGGAAGGCCCCCACGCCGACCATCGTGTTCCAGGTCGCCGGTCCCGCGACCACCACATGCGGCATGGTTCACGGTATCGCCGGGTCGCCACGGGTAGCCTGGGCGACCGCAGGGGCCAGTAGCTCAGCAGGTCAGAGCAGCGGACTCATAATCCGTCGGTCGCGGGTTCGAGCCCCGCCTGGCCCACTTGTCGAAACCCTCGACGCGAGCGCGTCAGACGCGGACCGAGCCGGAGGCCAGCTCGGCGCCCCATGCCTTCGCCGCCTCCAGCTCACCCTCGACCGGTCCGTCGGACTTGCCATGCACCCAGAACGTCCTGGGGTCGGCCGCCGGACGGCCGCCGATGCCACGCAGGTGCTTGTGAGCGGCCTTCGCGGCCGAACCGGGCAGCTTGACCTTGACCACCGTCTTGGTGTCGAAGGTGGCGAACCGGGTGCCGCCGTCCGGGAGGGCGACGCTGTCCAGCCATTCTCGGATCCCGATCCCGCTGGAGATGACGGATCCGCCCGGTGCGGTCTTGGCGGCTTCCAGCCGGGTGTTCGGCCGGCTCATCCCGAACGCGTGGGTCGGGCCACCGACCACCAGCAGATCGATGTCCCCGGAGATGGCAGAACCGCCTGGCTCCGCAGCGAGTGCGCCGACCTCGATCACTCGAACCGGGCCGGTGGGGGTCATGCCTTCCGCGATCGCCTCCGCGATCGCCTGCGTGCTTCCGTACATCGACTCGTAGACCACCAGGGCTGCCATGGGAGCAACCCTGCCCCCGGCGGTCGCCGTTGCCTAGAGCCGGACGACGGTCGGCGACGTCCGGATCGCCGACCTCTGGCGCGGCCGCCACCGCGCCCATATGGTCGGTTGCCTTGCCGACGAAGGGAAGCGCATGAGCCTCGACCCGGTCGCCACCAACCCTGACCACTACCGGCCGATCTTCGAGAACGCCCGCGTCCGCGTGCTGGACTACACGGATCTGCCGGGCGACGTCACCACCCCGCACGACCACCCCGACAGCTTGATGTACACGGTGTCGTCGTTCCGGCGCCGGCTGGTGGCCGACGGTTCCTCGCGGGACGTCGACCTGCCCGCCGGCCGGGCGCTCTGGCTGGCCGCGCAGCGCCACCACGGCGAGAACATCGGCGACACCCCGACCCACGTGATCCTGGTCGAGCTCAAGCACCCCGCCGACGGCGCAGCCTCGCCCGAGGCGGCACCGCTGGGTCCCAGCTGAACCACGTCGCACCCCGACTGAACCGCGGCGCCGAGACCCCGAAGGACCCCCACGCGAGCGCGGCGGCTGGGATGATCGCATCAACGCCTTCCGAGAGGGGCCCGAGATGCGCACCAGCCGATCCGTCGTCGTCGCCGCGATCGCCGCCGTGCTGCTCGCGGGGTGCGGTAGCTACACCGAGGAGCCCGCAGCGTCCCCGACGCCGACCCCCACCAAGGACACCGCGCCGTCGCCCTACCCGGAACCGAGACCCGAGCCCACAGAGACCGTGGAGCCGGTCGACCCGCACCCGGCCCTGGCAGATCTGATCATCTCCACCGCCGGCCTCGGCCCGCTCACGGTCGGCAGCACGCCGCCCGCCACCAACCCCGGCGCGGCGATGATCGCCTGGGACGCGGCCTTCTGCTCCGGTGAGGGTTGGGAGGGCGATGGTGACCCCGGCCGCTGGATCCCGAACGGCTACGTCAGCGACACCAACTACATGGGGGAGTCCGCCACGCCGTTCTACGTCGACGCCACCGACATCGGGGTGCACCGGATCGACGTGATGGGCACCGGCCCGCACACCGTGGAGGGGATCCGGATCGGGTCGACGCTCGCCGAGCTCCAGGCGACCTACCCGGCGCTCGTGGGTCCGTTGGCGGGCCCTGTGTCGCAGGTCTGGTGGCTCCAGGACGCTTCCGGGTCGATCGCGTTCGAGACCCAGGGCGAGGACATGCTCGGCGCGGGTGCCCCTGAGCAGGTCATCCTGATCCGGGTGCTCGCGCCAGGGATCGACCCCGCCTGGGGTGCGGCCAACAGCGGCAACGTCGCGGGGGCCTGCTTCTGAGCCGTCGGCCGCTGAGCCGTCAGCCGCTGAGGACCACCGTCGCGAGAAAGCACAGCGAGCCGAGCGCGAGTGCGGCGACCGCGAGCGGGAACAGGCGCCGTTCCTGCGCGCGCCGGCCTGCCTGGCCGTGCCGGAAGGCCATCACCAGAGCAGCCGCGCCCGCGAGGCTCAGCACCGCGGCCAGCACCAGCATCACGACGTCCACTGCCTCAGTGTGCCCGTCCGACGCGGCGCGTCCGGACGGCAGACACCGCCGGCGCCCTCGGGCATACCGGCGGTGCCTGGTCCTTGGTAGGGCAGTCGAGCTAGCTGGAGCTCAGTACGTGCTGCCCGGGGTTGTCGTCGAGCCGTCGGTCGAGTCGATGTCGCCGCCGACCCTTGACCGCACGGAGTCGCTCGCCGACCTCACCGCGTCGCTCACCCGCTCCTTCAGCTCCGGGCCCTTCTCCTTCATCAGGGTGGTCGCCCGCTGCTCGACGTCGTTGACGGTGCTCTGCACGCGTGGGTCCTCCCACAGCTTCTGGGCCTGGGTGCGGAGCTTGTCGAACTGCTCCCGCCCGGCGCGGGTCCCCAGCACGTAGCCCACTACGCCACCGATGAGGAATGCTGCCTTGGTTCGCATGTCCGCTCGTCCTTCCGTCGTCGTCGTGCACCGCTGCGCGCCCTCGTCGTGGTCGCCGAGCGGTGCTGCTGCTCGTTGTGAGCCTAGGTCCCTGGGCGGCCGGACGCGCGCCGGTGAGCCACTCAATCGATGGTGGGCAGCCCAAGGACGAGGTTGTGGACCCACCGGATCGGCTGCCACGCGCCGTCCTCGGAGCCGGCCAGGACGACGACGTCGACCCCCCGGTCCGGGTAGTGCTGCAGGATGCCGCTGGCACCGGCGTTGATGCCCTCCTTCGACCACGAGCGCACCTGGCCATCAGCGCTCACGTCGAACTCCAGGCCGTACCCGTACCGCACCGACGAGCCGTCGCCCCTGCTGTGGTGGACCACCTGCGGGGTGCGGAACGCCGCCGTCATCGCCGGGCCCAGCAGGCGTCCCGCACGCAGGGCGGACGAGAACGCCAGCAGGTCCTCGGCGGCAACCTGCGCCCCGCCGTCCGGGGAGCCGATCGGCGGGTAGCTGAAGATGTTCTGTCGCCAGGTGACGAGTCTCCCGTCGGCGTCGCGCACCGGGTCCCAGCCCTCCGCGACGTCGTGCGCCGGGTCCCGGCGGTCGAAGAACCCGGCGGTGCGCATCGCGGCCGGCCCGAACACGTGCTCGACGACGTACTCGCGGTAGCTCTGCCCGGTCACCTTCTCCAGGGCAAGGCCGGCCAGCAGGTACCCGGCGTTGCAGTACCGGCAGCCCTCGCCGGGCGCGAAGTTGGGGGTCTTGTGGACGAACTGCGGCAGGAAGTCGACGGTCTCGGTCACCGCGTAGCAGGGCTTGTCGACCCACAGCGCCGCGTAGTGCTCGCCGGCCTCCTCGTCGGCGTCGTCGGCGATCCCCGAGGTGTGGGTCAGCAGGTGGCCGATGGTGACCTCGACCGGGATCTGCGTGCCGGCCAGGTCGACCAGCTCGTGGATGGGTTGGTCGAGCCCCAGGCGGCCGACCTCGACCTGCTGCAGCACGGCGACCGCCGTGAACACCTTGGTGACCGAGGCGGTGTCGAAGCGGGTGTGCAGCTCGACGGGCACCGGCCAGCGGCGCGACGCCGGGCCGTACGCGCCCTCGAACATGTGCTCCGCTCCACGACGGACCACCACCACCCCGGCGAACTCGTCGTGGTCGGCGGCTTCCTCGAGCGCGGTGTGCAGGGTGTCGAACGAGCTTGGTGCGGACATGTCCCAACGCTAGCGGCGGGTGGCGGGTAAACACGTGGGAACATGAGTGCCATGGCAATGCGTGAGATCCGTGTGGTCGGTGATCCCGTCCTGCGTACCCGGTGCGAGCCGATCACGGAGCGGGACGCCCGGGTGCGGTCGCTGGTCGAGGACCTGCTCGAGACCGTCGACGCCGAGGGCCGGGCCGGCCTGGCGGCGAACCAGATCGGCGTGAGCCTGCGCGCATTCGCCTGGAACATCGACGACGAGCTGGGCTACGTGCTCAACCCGCGGCTGGTCGAGACGTCGGACGAGGAGTACCAGGACGGCGACGAGGGCTGCCTGTCAGTCCCCGGTCTGTGGTACCCGACCAAGCGGGCCTGGTACGCGCGGGTGGTGGGGGAGGACCTGGACGGCAAGGAGGTCGTCGTCGAGGGAACCGAGCTGATGGCGCGTGCCCTGCAGCACGAGTGCGACCACCTGGACGGGATGCTCTTCCTCGACCGCCTCGAGCGGTCCGTGCGCAAGAAGGCGATGCGCGCGATGCGCGAGCAGCTCATCGGGAGCTGATCCGCCCCCCGACGGCGGTTCGTGCTGGCGCTCCACGCGCCTGATCGGGCATGCTGGTTCCAGCACGCCGCAGGACCGTGCCCACCTCCCACAGGGGACCGAGGTCGTTGGGGAAGACGAACCTCGACCTGAACGGAGGGCTGACATGGCCGGTGCCATCACCCGCGGCGTACTTTTCGTGCACTCAGCGCCCCGAGCGCTCTGCCCGCACATCGAGTGGGCGGCAGGGGGCGTGCTCGGTGGACGCCTCGCGCTTGACTGGATCGAGCAACCCGCCGCGCCCGGCATGTTCCGGGCGGAGCACTCCTGGCAGGGCCTGCAGGGCACTGGGGCGCGCCTGACGTCCGCGCTGCGCGGTTGGGCCCACCTGCGCTACGAGGTCACTGAGGAGGCCAGTCACGGCGCTGACGGGGCCCGGTGGAGCCACACGCCCGAGCTGGGCATCTTCCACGCCGTGATCGACGTGCACGGGAACATCCTGGTCCCGGAGGACCGGGTGCGGGCCGCGCTGGAGCACGGTGCGGACGCCGCCCGGCTGCGCCGCGAGCTGGAGCTGGCACTCGGCCAGGCCTGGGACGACGAGCTCGAGCCGTTCCGCTACGCGGGGGCGGGCGCGCCGGTCCGCTGGCTACACCGGGTGGGCTGAGCGCCGGCCACCGATCGAGCCGACGTTTCGCTCAGATCTGTGCGTTTGGCGCGCCGATCCGAGCGAAACGTCGGCCGGGGCCGGGCAGCCCTCAGACGCTGGTGACCACCAGGGCCACGTTGTGCCCGCCGAAGCCGAACGAGTTGTTGATGCCGGCGATCTGGCCGCCCGGCAGGGCGCGAGGGAAGTCCCTGACCAGGTCGAGGACCATCTCGGGATCGGGCTGGTCGACGTTGATCGTCGGCGGCGCGGTCCGCTGCTGCAGGGCGAGCACCGTGAAGATGGTCTCGACCGCACCGGCGCCGCCGAGCAGGTGACCGGTCATCGACTTGGTGGCCGACAGCGCGACGCCGTCGGCGGCGCTGCCCAGGACGCCGCGGACGCTGCGAGCCTCGATCAGGTCACCCACCACCGTCGAGGTCGCGTGGGCGTTTACGTGCGCGACGTCGGCGGCCGACACCCCGGCGTCGGCCAGCGCCGCACGCATGGCGGCGATCTGCCCCCGGCCGCTGGGCTCGGGGGAGGTGATGTGGTAGCCGTCGGAGCTGATGCCGACGCCCGCGATCCGGGCGTACACCCGCGCGCCGCGAGCCGCGGCGTGCGCCGCGCTCTCCAGCACGACGATGCCCGCGCCCTCGCCGAGCACGAACCCGTCGCGATCGACGTCGTAGGGTCGCGACGCCCGCTCCGGGTCGTCGTTGCGCAGGGAGAGGGTGCGCGACGCCGCGAAGGCCGCCAGCGGCATCGGGTGGATCGCCGCCTCGGTTCCACCGGCGGCGACGACGTCGGCCCGTCCGTTGCGGATCATCTCCACGCCGTAGCCGATCGCCTCGGCGCCGGACGCGCACGCCGAGACGAGTGCGTGGGCGCCCGCCTGGGCGCCCAACTCCAGCTCGACGTAGGCGGCGGGGGAGTTGGGCATCAGCATGGGGACCGTCATCGGCAGGACCCGCCGGGCGCCCTTGGTCCGCAGGATGTCCCAGGCGTCCAGGGTGGTCCAGATGCCACCGATACCCGACGAGACCACTGCGCCGAGGCGCACCGGGTCCAGCTCGGGGGCCCCGGCGTCCGCCCAGGCCTGACGCAGGGCGATGATCGTGTACTGGGCCGAGGGGTCCATCCGCTTCATCTCCGGACGGCTCAGGGCCTCGCTGGGGTCCACCGCCACGCGAGCGGCGAAGGTCACCGGCAGGTCGTACGTGGCAGCCCAGTCGTTGTCCAGCGTGTGCACGCCGGACTTCCCGGCCAGGGCTGCGGCCCACGTGCTGGGCACGTCGCCACCGAGCGGCGTGGTTGCTCCCATGCCGGTGACGACGACCTCGGGCTCGCTGGTCACAGTTCCTCCTGGGCAGGTGGTAGGCGGATCGTCGAGCCCGAGGGCAAGTGGCTGGGCGGTTCGTGGGGTGCGAGGAGCGTCCGACGGCCTGGTCGGCCGCCGGACGCCACCGGCCAGGTCAGCCCTGCGCGCCCGCGATGAAGGACACGGCGTCGCCGACGGTGGTGAGGTTCTTGACCTCGTCGTCGGGGATGCGGACCGAGAACTTCTCTTCGGCGAGGGTGACGATCGTCATCATCGACAGGGAGTCGATGTCGAGGTCGTCGGTGAAGGACTTCTCCGGCGAGACGGAGTCAGTGGGCAGCCCGGTCTCCTCGCTGACGATCTCGGCCAGGCCGGCCAGGATCTCCTGCTCGCTGTGCGCCATCGGTGTCTCCTTGTGAGGTGGTGCCGGTGCCGGAAGGCATCGGGTCGTGCTCGGTTCGGACAGCTGGTCGGCACCCTGGAGGGTGCGCAGGTCAGGGCAGTACGACCACCTGGGCCGCGTAGACGAGCCCCGCGCCGAAGCCGATCTGCAGGGCGAGGGCGCCGCTTGCGACCTGTCCTTCGCGCAGCAGGCGCTCGGTGGCCAGTGGGATGGACGCGGCAGACGTGTTGCCGGTCTCGGCGATGTCCCGGCCGATCACCACCGACGTCGGCAGCTTCAGCTGCTTGATCATCTGATCGATGATCCGCATGTTCGCCTGATGCGGGATGAACGCGTCGATGTCCTGCGCGGTCACGCCGGCTGCCGCCATCGCCTTCTCGGCGATCGGTGCCATCTGCCACACGGCCCACTTGAAGATGCTGGCGCCCTCCTGGCGCAGGGTCGGCCACGTGCCGTGGTCGACCGCCTCGCGCCAGGTGTGGGTCTGGCTGATCAGGCGCGCCTGGCTGCCGTCGGACCCCCAGACGGTGGGGCCGATGCCCGGCGTCTCGGACGGCCCTACGACGACCGCGCCGGCACCGTCCCCGAGCAGGAACGAGATGGACCGGTCGGTCGGGTCGATGAAGTCGCTGAGCTTCTCGGCGGCGATGACGAGCACGTTGCGCGCGGCTCCGGACCGCACCAGGGCATCCGCCTGACCGATGCCATAGCAGTAGCCGGCGCAGGCCGCGGAGATGTCGTACGCGGCGGCCGGGGTCGCGCCGATCCGTTCGGCCACGATCGCGGCCCCGGCGGGCGTCTGGCTGAAGTACGTGATGGTCGACAGGATCACCACGTCGATGTCGGCGCCGGTCAGGCCGGCGTCGTCCAGCGCGGCGCGCGCCGCGGCCTCGGACAGGTCCAGCACGTCCGTCCCCGGGCCGGAGCGGCGGCGGGTGATGATGCCGGTGCGCTTGCGGATCCACTCGTCCGAGGAGTCGATGGGCCCCGCGACGTCGTCGTTGGTCACGACGATCTCGCCGCGGGCCCCGCCGATGCCAAGGATCCGGGAGTGTGCCGGCCCAGATGCCTGGGTCAGGGTCGGGCGCGGGTCGGTCACGCCGGTGCCTCCTCGTCGGTGATGGTGCGGGAGTGCCGGGCGATCAGGTCACGGGCGGCATCGAGGTCCGCGGGTGACGTCACCGCGACTGTCTCCACGCCCGGAAGGGTACGCCGGGCCAGGCCGGTCAGGACACCGGCAGGCGCGAGCTCGACCATGCCGGTGACGCCCATCGTCGCCATCGTCTGCTGGCAGAGGTCCCAGCGCACCGGCGCGACCACCTGCTCGGCCAGCCGGCGCAGCACGTCCCTGCCGCGGCCCAGCCCGGCGCCACTGCGGGACCAGTAGGCGGCGCCGTCGGCGTCGGACAGCAGCGGCACGGACGGGTCCTCCGCCGGCCAGCTCTCCACGACCAGCGCGAACTCCTGCTGCGCCGGCTGCATGAACGGGGTGTGGAAGGCGCCGGCGACCTGCAACGGGATCACGCGTGCGCGAGTCGGTGGGCGCTCGGTGAGGCCGGCGAGTGCCTGCAGCGTTCCTGCGGCGACCACCTGGCCGCCGCCGTTGACGTTGGCCGGGTACAGGCCGGCGGCCTCGATCGCGGCGAGCACCTCATCCGGGTCACCGCCGACGACGGCGCTCATCCCGGTAGGGGTCAGTGCCGCGGCGGCGGCCATGCTCCGGGCGCGGCGGGCGACCAGGCCGACGGCGCCGGCGTCGTCCAGGACACCCGCGAGGGCGGCAGCGCTCACCTCGCCGACCGAGTGACCGGCGGTGACGGCGGCAACCGTTGCGGCCGGGCGGCCCTGAAGGAGGGCGCGCAGGGCCACCAGGGAGGCCGCGACGATCAGCGGCTGGGCGACTGCGGTGTCTCGGATGGTGTCCGCATCCGACGTCGTCCCGTGGTCGCGCAGGTCGATGCCGCAGGCCTCCGAGAACACTGCCAGCTGCTCCGGCACACCGGGCAGCTCGAGCCACGGGCTCAGGAATCCGGTTGACTGGGAGCCCTGGCCGGGGCAGATGATCGCGAGCACCCGTCAACCATGCCCGAACGGGTGCGGTGGGGCGGGCCTACGACGCCCACCAACCTCGAGAACCGTCCTTGTGGGGTACCTACAAGAGGCGTGAGTGGGTCTCATCGGCGTGGGGGTACGTCGCCGTCGAGGCGGCCGAGGGCGAGCGCCATCTGCAGCACATACGCCTCGCGGGGGTTGAGCGGGTCCCAACCAGTGACCTCGGCCACCTTGCGCAACCGGTACCGCACGGTGTTCGGGTGCACGTAGAGCACCCGCGCGGCTGCCTCGAGCGATCGCCCGTGCTCCGCGTGGGCGGCCAGGGTCTCCAGGAGCGAGCCGCCCGCTCCGGCCAGCGGGCGGTAGGCCTGCTCGATGAGGGTCCGACGTGCGACGGCGTCGCCCACCAGCACGCGCTCGGGCAGCAGGTCGTCTGCAGCGACCGGTCGCGGCGCGGTGGGCCAGGCGCGAGCGGCCAGCAGCCCGGCGAGCGCCGCAGTGGCCGAGCACCCGGCCTGGTCCAGGCCGGAGACCGTCGGTCCGATCACCACCGGACCGGGACCGAACCGGGTGGCCAGGGCCGCGGCGGCCGCCCTCAGGTCGCCCTCACCGCCCAGGACGACCACGAGCCGGTCACCATGGATGCCCACCAGGGCGTCGTCCGCGGCCCGGCGGGTGGCCCGGCGGAACTCGGCCACCCGGACGTCGTCCAGGGGCTGGGCCGTGGTACCGACCATAACCAGGACGCTGCCGTGTCCGCTCCAGCCCAGGGCAGCGACCCGGGACCGCAGGGCGTCGTCGGCCTCGCCACGGACTACTGCGTCCACCACGAGAGCCTCGAGCCGGGCGTCCCAGGCCCCGCGGGCCTCCGCCGCCCTTGCGTAGACCTCTGCGGCCGAGAACGCGACCTCGCGCGAGTAGCGGAGCACGGCCTCACGCAGGTCCCGTTCGCTGCCCGGGGCAGCGAGGCGGTCGCTGTGGTCCTCCACCACCTCGACGATCAGGCGGACGAGCTGCAGCGTCTGCTGCAGGGAGATCGACCGGGTGAGCTCCGGAGGTGCGGCGGCGAAGATCTCGCTCGCCCCGTGCGGAGGCGTGCTGGGGTCGGAGAACCAGGTGATGAAGCTGGAGATGCCGGCCTGTGCGACCAGACCGACCCAGGACCGGTCCTCGGCGGGCAGTGCCCGGTACCACGGCAGCGTCTCGTCGAGCTTGCGCATGGCAGCTGCGGCGAGCAGGCCGCTGCCGTCGTGCAGCCGGCGCAGGGTGTGGGCTTTGTCACGCCCGGGAGCCGTCATGGGTCGAGCATAGGGGGCGTTGCGGGCGGGACGGCATCGCGGGTTGTAGAGAACCGACAAGGGGGATTGGACAGGCAAGCCTCAGGGCCGGTGCAGCGGGTCCCAACGAACCTGTGCAGAAGGTCATAGGAGGCTATCGTCGACGTATGGACTTCCTCCCGCGGCTGCGTCGACTCGTGCGCCGACCGGCGTCCGGGTACAAGGTGGGCCTGCGCCGCCCGACGTCCATCCGGCGCCGGGACAGCGTTCGTGAGGACGCCGTCCGCGTGAAGCTGAGCGAGGACCCCAACGACGCCGAGGCGTTCCGTGCGCTGGCGGAGATGGTGCGGCGTCGCGCGGCGGAGATGGGCCCGGACGGCAACCCGCTGACGGCTCCCCAGGACGAGATGGAGCAGGAGAAGCACCGGGCTGCCGACCTGGCTGTGTGGGCGCTGGCCGAGGAGCTCGCGGGCCACCCCCGTGCCTGGTACCCGCTGATCGAGCTTGCCCGCCTGTCGGTCCACGACGACCACGAGGGGGCGCTGCGGCGTCTGGCCACGGCCGCCGAGCGCGACCCATCCGGTCAGGCGCTGCTGGAGGGCCTCGCCGTGCTGCGCGACGCCGGGCTGCCCGTCGAGGCGCTCGGCCTCGGCATCGGCCACTGGCGGGTCAAGGAGCAGCCGGTCGGGATCGCCCGGCAGCTGGTGCTGGCGGCCATCGAGGCCGACCGGCCGCTGGAGGCCAAGCACCACCTCGCCGCGCTCGATCTGCACCCCGATCGGGCGGCCGCCGCACGGCTCCGCCCGGAGCTCGAGGCGGCCGTCGCGCACGCCGAGCAGCAGATCGCCGGCACCTGAGGGCGCTGCCCCGCCCGGCAGGACGTCACGAGGGCCCGGAACCGGTCGGTTCCGGGCCCTCGTGCTCGGCTCTCAGGCGTCCCCGCCCGCCGTCCCCGAACGGCCGGCCCGGACGTCGTGCAGCTGGTAGCGCTCGATCGCCCGTGCCGGCACGTCGGGGCTCACCTCACCGCGGCGGGCGAGCATCTGGAGCACCTTGACCGCCGTTGACGGCCCGTCGATGTGGAAGAACCGGCGTGCGGCCGCCCGGGTGTCGGAGAACCCGAAGCCGTCGGCACCGAGCGTCTCGTACTCGCCGGGGATCCACTTGCGGACCTGGTCGACGACCAGGTGGTTGAAGTCGCTGGTGGCGACGAACGGCCCCGGCGCGCCCTGCAGCTTCTGGGTCAGGTACGCCGTCCACGGCTCTTCCTCCGGGTGCAGGAAGGCGTGCTCGTCCGCGGCCACCCCGTCCCGGCGCAGCTCGTTCCAGCTGGTCACCGACCACACGTCGGCACGGACGCCCCAGTCGTCTGCGAGCAGCTGGCTGGCCTCCAGCCCCCACGGGACACCGACACCGGACGCCAGGATCTGCGCCCGTGGCCCGTCGCCCTCGCTCGTCGCCACGCGGTGGATGCCTCGGACGATGCCATCGACGTCCACGTCGTCCGGCTCGGCCGGCTGGTGCATCGGCTCGTTGTAGACGGTCAGGTAGTACATGACGTTGGGGTCGCGCGGGTCGCCGTCGCCGTACATCCGCTGCAGGCCGTCCCTGACGATGTGGCGGATCTCGTAGGCGTACGCCGGGTCGTAGTGCACGACGGCGGGGTTGGTCTGGGCCAGCAGCGGGGAGTGCCCGTCTGCGTGCTGCAGGCCCTCACCGGTCAGCGTGGTGCGGCCGGCGGTGGCGCCGACGACGAAGCCGCGGGCCATCTGGTCACCACATGCCCAGAACTGGTCGCCGGTCCGCTGGAACCCGAACATCGAGTAGAAGATGTAGACCGGGAGCATCGGTTCCCCGTGCGTGGCGTACGAGGTGCCGACCGCCTGGAAGGCCGCGACGGAACCCGCCTCGTTGATCCCGGTGTGCAGGATCTGGCCGGTCTCGGACTCCTTGTAGGAGAGCATCAGCTCGCGGTCGACAGCCAGGTAGTTCTGCCCGAGGGTGCTGAAGATCTTCGCCGTCGGGAAGATGGCGTCCAGGCCGAACGTCCGTGCCTCGTCGGGGATGATCGGCACGATCCGGTGGCCGAACTCTTTGTCCTTGATCAGCTCCTTGAGCAACCGGACGAACGCCATGGTCGTCGCGACCTGCTGGCTGCCCGAGCCCTTGGCGATGACGTCGTAGGTCTCCTCGGGCGGCAGGGTCACCGGGGTGTGCGCGGTGCGCCGCTCCGGCAGGAACCCGCCGAGCGCCTTGCGCCGCTCGATCATGTACTTGATCTCGGGCGAGTCCGGGCCCGGGTGGAAGTACGGGGCGTTGTACGGGTCCTCGAGCTGGACGTCCTCGATCGGGATGTGCAGGAAGTCCCGCAGCAGCTTGAGGTCGTCGGTCTTGAGCTTCTTCATCTGGTGCGTCGCATTGCGGCCCGCGAACCCCGAGCCCAGCCCGTAGCCCTTGATGGTGTGCGCCAGGACCACCGTCGGCTGGCCGGTGTGCGCGATTGCGGAGGCGTAGGCCGCGTAGACCTTGCGGTAGTCGTGGCCGCCGCGCTTGAGGGCCCAGATCTGGTCGTCGGTCATCCTCTCGACCAGCGCCTTGGTCCGAGGGTCCCGGCCGAAGAAGTTCTCGCGCACGAACGCGCCGTCGTTGGCCTTGTAGGTCTGGAAGTCGCCGTCCGGTGTCACGTTCATCAGGTTGACCAGGGCCCGGTCCTTGTCCGCGTTCAGCAACGGGTCCCACTCCCGGCCCCAGATCACCTTGATCACGTTCCAGCCGGCGCCACGGAAGAACGCCTCGAGCTCCTGGATGATCTTGCCGTTGCCGCGTACCGGACCGTCGAGGCGCTGGAGGTTGGCATTCACGACGAAGATCAGGTTGTCCAGCTGCTGCTGGGCGGCCAGCTGCAGCATGCCGCGGCTCTCCGGCTCGTCCATCTCGCCGTCGCCGAGGAATGCCCAGACCTTCTGCTGGCTGGTGTCCTTGATCCCGCGGTTGTTCAGGTACCGGTTCACCCAGGCCTGGTGGATCGCCGACGCCGGTCCGAGTCCCATCGAGACCGTCGGGAACTCCCAGAAGTCGGGCATCAGGCGCGGGTGCGGGTAAGACGAGAGTCCGCCACCCGGCTTCGACACCTCCTGGCGGAAGGCGTCGAGGTTCTCCTCCGAGAGCCGCCCCTCAAGGAACGCACGGGCGTAGATGCCAGGCGCCGCATGCCCCTGGAAGTACACCTGGTCCCCGCCGCCGGCGTGGTCCTTCCCATGGAAGAAGTGGTTGAAGCCGACCTCGTAGAGGGTGGCGACGGAGGCGTAGGAGGAGATGTGCCCACCGACGCTGATCTCCGGTCGCTGGGCCCGGGTCACCATCACGGCGGCGTTCCAGCGCATCAGTCGCCGGAAGCTGCGCTCGAGCGCCTCGTCGCCGGGGAAGTACGGCTCCTCGTGCACACCGATCGTGTTGACGTACGGCGTGAGCAGGGACGTGGGGATGGCGACGTTGCGCTCCCTTGCGCGCTTGAGCAGGCTGAGCAGCACGTAGCGCGCCCGGGGGCCATCGCGCTCCTGCAGGAGTCCGTCGAAGGACTCGACCCATTCGTTGGTCTCGTCCGGGTCGATGTCCGGGACCTGGCTGAGCAGGCCGTTGATCAGCGGGCCAGTCGTGTCCTTTGCAGCCACCAGCAACCTCACCTCTCGTCCGCACGACGCGGCCGGTCGGCCGCGGTGCTCAGGTCTGCCGCACGCGGCCGGCGTCGATCGGCGTCCGCCCCGCCCGGGACCATGGTCCTTCGTCGGACCATTCTCGCCCCCGTCGGCGCGCAAGTCACACCGAGGTCTCGGTGACCGTTCCGGGGGTGTCCGGCGTCGTCGTGCCCGGTGGTGACATCCGGCGGTCGGGCCGGCGGTCGGGCCGTCGGGGGATCGCCGAATGGGACCGATGATCATCACCAGTGGCGTGGCGCTTGCCACGGGACCGCGGGATGCTGTGGGCTACCGGCAGGGCGGGGCGCATCAGGCACCCGGCGCTCCCGGCATCCGTGCCGGGCTTGACGAAGGGAACGGGCAGCAACAGTGGGATCGACCGAGGAGCTCGATGGCGGTGCGGGGGCGGGTCGCTTGGGGTTCGCCGCGGGGCAGGTGGTCCAGGAGTTCGGCTACGGCGACGACGTCGACCAGGACCTGCGGTTGGGCATCGAGGAGGTGATCGGCAGCGAGCTCGTCGACGAGGAGTACGACGAGGCGACCGATGGCGTCGTCCTGTGGTGGCGGGACGACGACGGCGACCTGACCGATGCCCTGGTGGATGTCCGCGCCTCGCTCGAGCCCGGTGGGCTGATCTGGGTGCTCACCCGGAAGCTCGGCCGGAGCGGCCACGTCGACCACAGCGACATCGAGGACGCGGCCACGACAGCCGGCTTGCACGCCACCAGCACGCTGTCGATCGCCGTGGACTGGTCCGCGACGCGGCTCGGCACTCGCGGGCGCAGCCGGTGAGTGCGCCGACGCCCGTCCCTCGCCCAGGCGATCCGGCTCCGGAGATCGTCCTGCGGGACACGCACGGGACGCCCGTCTCGCTCGTCGGGCTCCGTGGTACCCCGGTTGTGCTCGTCTTCTTCCCGTTCGCCTTCTCCAGCATGTGCACGAGCGAGGCTGGCGAGCTGCGGGACAACCTCGAGGACTTCGAGGCGGCGGGCGTGCGTCTGCTCGGCATCTCCTGCGACCCAAAGCACGCGCTGCGGGCCTGGGCCGAGCAGGAGGGTCTCGGCTTCGACCTCCTCTCGGACTTCTGGCCGCACGGTGCGGCAGCCAGGTCATTCGGGGTGTTCGACGACGGCTCCGGGATGGCCGTTCGGGGCAGCTTCCTGATCGACGCCGACGGCATCGTCCGGTGGCAGGTCGTCAACGCCCCGGGGCACGCCCGGGACATCGGCGCGTACCGGGCCGCGCTCGCCGCGCTCTGAGCAGGGTCGGGCCGGCCGGCGGCCGGCCGTCGCGGCTCGGTGCGGGCGACTGGGCCGACGGTAGGCTTCCTTCGACGTCGGGCCTGTAGCTCAGTTGGTCAGAGCGCCGCGTTTACACCGCGGAGGTCGTCGGTTCGAGACCGGCCGGGCCCACCACGTGGCCGGGGGACCTTGGACCGCGGCGGCGACCGGCCCGTCGCGCGAGGGTTGGGCCATGGCACCTTCCGCCGTCGAGTTCGCCCCCGGTGCGGTCCGCATCGTGATGATCGTGCTGGTGCTCCTCAACGCCCTCGGTGCTGTGGGTGGAGCCGTGATGCTCGTCGGGTCAGGTCTTGGCGACTCCGACGTGACCGCCACGCGGCTCGGCCCCCTCGGGTTCACCAGCTGGGCACCGGGTGGAGCGTTCCTGGCCCTCGGCGTCGCCCTCCCGATGGCGCTCGCGGGCGTCCTGCTGTGGGCCAACCACCCGTGGGGGCCGCTGGTCACCCTGCTGGCCGGGCTGGCGCTGATGTCGTGGCTGGTGGTGCAGGTGACGATGATTGGCTTCGTCAGCTGGCTGCAGCCGCTGTACTTCGTCGTCGGAGCGGCCGTCGCGGGTGGCGGCATGCTCCTGATCCGGGCGACCTGATCGCACGCCCGACGCGCCCCGTCCGGTGGACCTGCCGGTAGCGTTCGAGGGGTGAGCAGCCCAACACTCGTCCTCGCCGACGTCGTCGCCCTTCTTGACCGGCGCTACCCCCCCGAGGGCGCGGAGGACTGGGACGCCGTCGGGACGGTGTGCGGGGACCCGGCCCAGCCGGTCCGCCGGGTGCTCTTCGCGATCGATGCGACGACGGCCGTGGTCGACGAGGCCCTGGCCTGGGGAGCTGACCTGCTGGTGACCCACCATCCGTTGCTGCTGCACGGGGTGCACTCGGTGGCCGCCGGCACCGCAAAGGGGGAGGTCGTGCACCGCCTGATCAGGGGCGGCTGCGCCCTGCATGCCGCTCACACCAACGCCGACGCCCCGGCCGGCGGCGTCCCGGAGGCGCTGGCCGGCGCCATCGGTCTGGTGGACGTCGAGCCGCTGGTGCCGGTGCCGGACGAGGCGCTGGACAAGCACGTGGTCTTCGTCCCGCAGGCCGACGCCGAGACGCTGGTCGACGCCCTCGCCGCGGCGGGCGCCGGCGAGCTGGGGGAGTACAGCAGGTGTGCCTGGAGCACCACGGGTACCGGGTCGTTCGTGCCCGGGGAGGGGGCGAACCCGGCAGTGGGGGAGCTCGGCAGCATCGCACGGGTGGCGGAGGCGCGCGTCGAGATGATCGCACCGCGCCGGCTCCGGGCCCGGGTGGTGGCGGCGATGCGGGCGGCCCACCCCTACGAGGAGCCGGCGTTCGATGTCCTGGAGACGGCCGGCCTGCCCGGTCGCACGGGCGCTGGGAGGGTGGGCAGGCTGCCCGCGCCGATGACCCTGCGCGCGTTTGCCGAACTGGTTGCGGCCGTGCTGCCGGCCACGGCGCAGGGCGTGCGGGTGGCCGGGGACCTCGGCGCCGAGGTGGGCCGGGTCGCCGTCGTCGGCGGGTCGGGCGACTCCTTCTTCGACGCGGTGCGGGCGGCCCGCGCGGACGTCTACCTCACCGGCGACCTCCGCCACCACCCAGCGCTCGAGCTGCGCGAGCGAGCCGGCTTCGAGGCAGCGCGGGACGGACGCGCGCGCGTCGACGGGCGGCCGTTCCTGGTGGACGTCGCGCACTCGGCGAGCGAGTGGCCGTGGCTGGCAGGGGCTGCGGCGCGTCTGGCCGAGGATGTCCGCACCGTGCACGGCACTACGGTGGAGACCCGCGTGAGCGAGCTCTCCACCGACCCGTGGACGGCGCGCATCGCCGCCACCGCCCATCGACAGCAAGGATCCCAGCCGTGACGTCAGCGCCCGTTGCCGACCAGCTCCGACTGCTGGAGGTCCAGGCTCTGGACACCCGGGCAGCGCAGATCGCCCATCAACGTGCCGCCCACCCGGTACGGGCCGCCGTCGAGCAGGTCGCCGCGCGTCTGGTGCAGCTGGAGGAGCAGCTGGTCGCCGCCCGGACGGCCGTGGGGGACACCCGACGCCAGGTTGCCAAGGCGGAGGCGGACGTCGAGCAGGTACGGAGCCGGGCCCGGCGCGACCAGACCCGGATGGACTCCGGGGCGGGGAGCGTCAAGGAGGTGCAGGCGCTGAGCAGTGAGCTCGAGGCCCTGGCCCGTCGGCAGGCACATCTGGAGGACGTGGAGCTCGAGGTGATGGAGCTCCTCGAGCAGCAGGAGGCCGTCCTCGCCGAGGCGACCAGCGCGCACGAGGAGGCCCGCGGCGAGCACGAGCGGGCCACCGTCGAGCTCGCCCAGGCCCTGGCCGGGCTCGACCTTCAGGCCGAGCAGGTCGCGACCGAGCGAGCGGAGCGCGCTGCCGGCCTGGACACCGGCCTGGTGGTGTTGTACGACCGCCTGCGGGAGCACCTCGGAGGTGTCGGCGTCGCCGTCCTGCGCGGTCACAGGTGCGAGGGCTGCCGGTTGGAGCTCAACTCCAGCGCGCTGGCCCAGATCACGGCTGCGCCCCCCGAGCAGGTCGTCAGGTGCGATGAGTGCGGCCGGATCCTGGTGCGAGCAGTGGACGCCCCTCGATGACGTCGCGCCCGTCCGGCCGTCCGTCGGGTGCCGCGATGCGGTTCGACGACAAGGAGCCGCTCACCGTGGTCCTGCTGCGGCACGGCGAGACGCCGATGACCACCAGCAAGGCGTACTCGGGTTCGGGCGTGCCCGGCCCCGGTCTCACTGCGGCGGGCCGGGTGCAGGCCGGCCAGGCGGCCGACCTGACCTTCCGGATCGGCCGGACCCTGTGGGACGACCTGCCGCACCCGGGGCAGCTGGTCACCTCGCCGATGGTGCGTACCCGGGAGACGGCCGCTGCGGTGGGTCGCCGGCTCGGTCTTCCGGTCGAGGTCGACCGCTCGTTCGCCGAGTGCGACTTCGGGGACTGGGAAGGCCTCACGGCCGAGCAGATCGACGGCCGCTGGCCGGGTCGCCTCAGGCGCTGGCACGACGACGCGTCGTTCCCCGCCCCGGGTGGTGAGTCGATCGAGGACGTCGGTGCCCGGGTGCATCGCGGGTTCCAGCGGTTGCTGGCGGCCGGCGTCGACCGGACGGTCGTCGTGGTGAGCCACTCGGTGTCGATCCGCGCCGCCATCGGCTCGATGCTCGGGGCGCCGTCGTCGGTGTGGGCCTCGGTGCGGGTGGCGCCAGCCTCGTTGAGCATCGTGCGGATGTGGCAGGACGGCGAACGCGAGGTCGCCGTCGTCGGGATGCCGACGGACATCTGACCGCCCACCTGCCGCTCTGACGCCCGGGGGGGCGCCCCGGGGTACCCTGATCGGGCGGATGAGTCGGCCAGGCGGTCGCGTCGAGGGTGGTTCGCCATTCTCGCCGAGGAACGTCCGGGCTCCGCAGAGCACGGTGGTGGGTAACTCCCACCCGGGGTGACCCGCGGGAAAGTGCCACAGAGAACAGACCGCCACACCTGCTCGGACCTGGTCCGGACGGGCGAGGTAAGGGTGAAACGGTGGTGCAAGAGACCACCAGCGCACCGGGTGACCGGTGCGGCTCGGCAAACCCCACCGGGAGCAAGGCCAGACAGGGAGCGTTCGAGGGCTGCTCGCCCGAGTTCCCGGGTAGGCCGCTGGAGGCGCACGGCAACGTGCGTCGTAGATGGATGGCCGCCACCCGCGCGGGGGCAACCGCGCGCGGGGACAGAACCCGGCGTATCGGCCAACTCATCCGCCCTTAGGGGGCTGACCTGCGGAGACGCTGTTCCGCGCTCCTCTGCAGTCCGCAGAGAGTCCGCAAGAATCGCAGGCGGGGACTCTGCAGGAGTCCCGAGGACGACGTCCACGGCCTCCCTCGTGCGGTCGTCCGAGTCTGGCCACAAGTGGCTGTAGGTGTCCAGTGTCTCGACCGCCGACTTGTGCCCGAGCCGGTCCTGGACCGTCTTCACGGACTCGCCGTGCCGGATGAGCAGTGACGCGTAGTAGTGCCTCAGACCGTGGAAGACGAACCCGGGCAGGCCCACCGAGGCCACCGCCGGGCGCCACACGTCGCCCCAGTCGGAGCGTCGGACCGGCCGACCGGAGACGGTCGTGAAGACCAAGCCGTCCGGTCCGGGTGGGAAGGTCGCGAGGTGGGCCGCCAGTGCGTCGACGACGACCTGGGGGAGCGGGATGATGCGGTCGCTCGAGTCGGTCTTCGGCGGGCCGAGGTACGGCTCGCGCCCGGTCAGGATGACGAGCTGCCGGTCGACGACGACTCGGCGGCGCAGGAAGTCGATCCGGTCGACCGTGAGACCGAAGACCTCGCCCTGTCGCATCCCCGTGCCCGCCGCCAGGGTCACCGCAGCGCGCCACCGCTCAGGCATGGCCGACGTGAGCGTATGGACGGCGGCCGTCTCGATGGGCACCACCCGGGCCTTGTGTGGCCTGGGGACGGAGACCCCGACGCACGGTGACCTCGCAATCCGGCGGTCACCGACTGCGGCCTTGAACACCGCCGACAGGTGCCGGTAGATCACGCTCACCGTCGCCGGCGCCAGCGTGATCGAGAGCTTGGCGACCAGGCCCTTCAGGTCCGAGGACAGGATGCTCGCCAGAGGGCGGCCGCCCAGGGTCGGGTAGACGTGGAGGTTGAAGTGGCGCGCCACCTGCTCGGCGGTCGTCGGCCGGTGCGCCTGGACGGTCCGCCAGTGCTCGGCGTACTCGCGCAGCGTCATCTTCCCGGCCGCCGGCGCCACGTACTGCCCCGTGACGACGCTCGCCGTCACCTCGTCTAGCCAACGCTGCGCGTCGACCCTGCGGGCAAAGTGCCGTGCATGCTCCTTGCCGGCGGCGTCGCGGTAGCGCGCCCGCCAAGAGCCGTTGTCGCGCTTCCCGATGCTGCTCACGAACTGCCCCTCCGTTCGGCCATGATCAGGCTACGTCGCGCGCCATGGTCGGCGACACGCTGGCGGCTGACCTGTTCGGCTCAGGCCACGCCGCCGACCGAGTGGCTCGCGTAGGCGGCCTCGACCCACGCGTCGCAGTCTCGCTTGAGGTAGAAGACGCGGCGTCCGAGGCGGAACGATCGTGGTCCCTCCCCACGTGCGCGCCAGTACCGCAGGGTCGCGACGGGGATCCGGTAGGTCGTTGAGACCTCTTTGATGGTCAGGCGGTCATCGCTCATCACACTCGTGCCTCCCCAGGTGCAGAACCGGGCCGTGGTAGCCCTCGCGCCGAGCTGACGAACGGCCGTACCCTTCGCAGCCGTCCAGCAGATACCGCGGCTATCCCGTGTCACCACCCATAGGCACGCGGCAGCCGGCGGGCGCTCACAATCCGGAAGATCTCTGTCGACGCTGCGTGACTGCTGCTGCCTCGTCGTCCTCGCTTGGGCTCGTCACTGCGCCCTGTGTTGTGCGACGTGATCGGCCTGGCGTCGCTGGCTGCCTGACGACTACATGGCCGTGAATCCGAGTGCGCGGTAGCCGGGCATGCGCCGTTGGAGCGAGACCGCGAGCGCCGGCGTGGCCGGGTCGTGGTAGTCGTGGACTTCGGCGACATCTTTGCCGGGGGAGGCTCGCAGCACGCGCCCGGCGCACTGGACGAGGAGTCCTTCGAAGGAGATCGGGGAGGCAAGGAAGAGTGTGTCCATCGCGGGGGCGTCGAAGCCCTCTCCGATGTAGGGAACCGTGCCGACCGCAAGGATGCCGTCGCCCGGTTCGGCTGTCGAGAGTCGGTTCATCGCTTCGCGTCGGGCGGCGGTCGAGATGCCTCCGCGGAAGACGATGGCATGGTGGCCACGGGCTGCGAGCATGGTGACGAGGATCTCCAGGTGGGCGGTGCGCCTGGTCAGGACCAGGCAGTTTCGTCGCCGGGCCAGCGCCGCGCAGACGTCGTCGACGATTGTCTGGTTGCGTGTCTGGTCGGAGACCATGGTTCGGTAGATCTCGGCCATGCCCCCTGGCGCGGTGGGGTCGGCCGTGCCGCCGTAGCTGAATGCGGTGTGGTGCAGGTGGAGTTCGCGCGCCGGTCCGGACGTGTCGGCGGCCAGGTCGTCCAGGGTGCCGGTGTCTGTGTCGGTGAGGGTGTGGCGAACGGGACCGAGCTGCCACCGGACGAGGTCGTCGAGGCCGTCGCGTCGTCGTGGTGTCGCGGTCAGGCCGAGCCACAGCTGCGCGCGGATCTGCTTGACGCTGTGGTCGTATGCGCCGGCCGCGAGGTGGTGGCACTCGTCGACGATCACCTGGCCGTATCCGCTGGTGAGTTCGGCGACGTCTGTGCGCCGTGCGAGGGTGGGCAGCATCGCGATGTCCACCTCACCGGTGAGCTTGGTGCGCCCGCCGCCGAGCTGTCCGGGTTTGGTGCCGAGCAGTTCGGTGATGCGGGTGCGCCACTGATCGGCGAGTGCCTTGCGGTCTACCAGCACGAGCGTGGATACCGCACGTTCGGCGATGATCGCGCATGCCATGACGGTCTTGCCGGCCCCTGGGGGCGCGACGAGGATCCCATCGTCGTGGGCGAGCATGGCGTTCACGGCCCGGGCCTGCGGTTCGTGGAGCTCGGTGAGGAAGGGGACGTCAATCTCGTGTCCGCTGTCACGCCCGTCCACGATGTCGATCCGCGATCCAGCGGTGTCCACGATCTCGGCGACCAGGTGCCGCAAGGCGCGGGGGAGGACCAGGTCGCCGTCGAGCCTCACGTCGTAGCCGCGGATGAACCGGGGTGTGTCCCAGGTGGACCTGCGTAGCCGTTGCAGCTCGTAGAACTTCGGATTCGCGATGGACGCCGCGTGCTTGAACGTCGCGAGTGCGGCGGGGGTGAGCTCCGCCGCACTCAGCGTCAGGCCGGCGGACAGCTCGGCGTGCACGACAGGCGGCAGGTGCGGGCGGACCTTGGTGGCGCGGGGCCGGTCGAGAGCGGTGACGTCGGTGCCGACGGCGACCTTGTGCGCGGTGCGCGCGATGCGCCGGGCGTCGCCCGGGCTGAGCCTGTCGTGGGTGGACAGGAACGCCCACTGGTCGTCCCACGGTTCAAGGGTGGCAAGGTCCAGGAACACGGACAGCCCGTCCTTGCGTCGGCGACCGTGCAGGGGCGCGGCGATGAGGTTGCCCATCCCACCGTCGGGCAGCACATCCTGGCTGGGGAAGAGCCGGTCGTAGGACCGCAGGTCCATGTCCCCGCGCAGTGAGATCGCCTCGCGCAG
>JBBRCL010000044.1:0-22045 GCA_038204895.1 Actinomycetales bacterium
GCTCGATCTTCTAGACCAGCAGAAGCGTTCCAGCCGAACAGCCCGTCCTGCGGTAACCAACCCGCGCATATCAGTCTGACCGCGCCGTCGCGTACTGACACGCACGCCGACTCGTCAACCTGGTCCGGCCACAGAAGCGGCGCCCGAGAAGCCATCCGGGCGCCGCTTCGCCCTGCCCCTTGACAAGACCGCCCTACATATCAGCGGGCGAGTCGGGCGGAGAAGGACACGATCCTGGACGAGTAGTGCGCCACGACGGGCTGGCACCGCAACCATGCTCGTAGGGCACTCGGGTTCGCTCCAGCTGGGTCACCTTCGAACCCTCGAGCGCCTCGTGCTGTCGTCAACCTCGCCGACAAGGTGCCCCTCCACTGGAATAGGACGTCGAAGCCGACGAATAAGCCGACTTCACGAAAGACTACGGCCTTCACCACGAAAGAATAACGCTACCAACGATTTTCAACACGAAGTAGCTATTTCCAAGTCTTTATGAATAGCGGCACGCATGCTACCAATGTAGGTAGTCGGAATCGTCCTTCCTGCTATCCCGGAACGCATTTATGGTAGCTATTGATTGGCGTTGGAAATGCATGGCGGATTAAAGGTTTATCGCGGCTCCGCAACAGCTGCGCGGAACTACGTGGAGGCCGGTCGCGCGCGTGCGGACGACTACTACCTTGCCGAAGGCACCGGTATCGCCGAGCGGTACATCGCCTCTCCCGAAGGTGTCCGAGCGGGGGGAACGCTCACCGGGGACGGCTACGAGACGTGGGTCGGCGGGTACGACCCGGACACGGGCGCGCCCAAGGGAAGGCTGCGGACCGACGACCAGGCGGTCCGGTTCGTCGAGGTCGTGGTCAACGGTCCGAAGACCTGGTCCCTGGCGGCCGCACTGCACCCAGACATCGCCGAGGCGTACGACGCGGCGCAGGACCGGGCGGCGGTGCAGATCATCGGGTGGCTGGCCGAGCACTCGACCACACGGGTCGGTCCACGTGGGCGACAGGTCCAGGTACCGGTCGGAGAGCTCGAAGCGGTCACGGTGCGGCACTACACCTCCCGTGCTGGTGACCCACACCGGCACCTGCACCTACAGGTCAACGCCCGGGTTTTCGCTGAAGGCACGTGGCGGGGTCTGCACACCGTCGGGGTGCGCGACAGCCTGGATGCGATCAATGGCATCGGTCACGCTGCGGTGATGTGCGACCCCGACTTTCGGGCAGCGCTGGCCTCCCACGGGTTTCGTGTTGATCCGGAGTCCGGTGAGGTCGTCGAGCTCGCGTCGTTCACCGGCCCGTTCAGTGCCCGCGCTGCGCAGATCGGACGGAACATGGACCGCTATGAGGCCGACTGGCGGGCCGGGCACCCTGGGGCCGAGCCGGGTCCGAAGTTGCGCCAGTCCTGGGATTCCCGGGCCTGGGCAGAGGCCCGCCCGGACAAGGTGATCCCCAAAGACGGAGCCGATCTGACCCGGGCTTGGGTGCAGGAGCTGTACGGGCTCGGCTACCGCGAGCCTGAGATGGGCTCGACAGCGTCGACGGTCGTTGCGAAAGCCGGGCCAAGGGTGGGTCGGCTGGATCGCACCGGAGCCGTCGAGACGATCCTGTCGCGGTTGGGGGCCCGCCGGTCGGCCTGGAACGGCGCCGATGTTCGCGGTGAGGTCGAGCAGCTGATCGCTCGCACCGGGCTGGTCGCGACCGCGGCCGTGCGCCTTGAGCTGGCCGAGGACCTCACCGCCCGGACGCTGGTGGCCTGTGTCCCGCTGGTAGTCGACCGGGACGGATCTGCTCGCAGGGTGCCCGAACACCTCCGGGCGCTTACCTCGCCGCAGGTCTTGGCCGTTGAGGGCGAACTCACGACCCGGCTCATCGCCCGTGCCTCCCACACGCCGGCGGGTCCCGCCAGTGCTGCCCAGCAGATGGTCGGTGGGATCGAAGCAGCCGGCGAGCTGGATGGCGCCCAGCAGGCGGTGGTAGCCGCGTTGGCTGGGACCGGCCCGCTGACGCTGGTGGAGGGCGCCGCCGGGGCGGGAAAGACCACCACGTTGGCCGCGACCCGGCAGTTGCTGGAACGGCAAGGGCATCGGCTGGTGGTGGTGACCCCGACGTTGAAGGCGGCCCAGGTCGCCGCAGGCGAGACCGGCGCCACGGCGTACTCGGCGGCTTGGCTGGCGCACCAGCACGGTTACCGGTGGGACACCCACGGCACCTGGACACGGCTCCGGGCAGGTCAGAGCGACCCACTGACCGGCGCGACGTACCGGGGCCCGCAACCAGGCGCGGTCCTGCGCTCGGGTGACCTGCTGCTGGTGGATGAAGCCGGGATGCTCGACCAGGACAGCGCCCGGGCCCTGCTGGTCATCGCTGATGAACACCACACCCGGCTCGCGCTGGTCGGTGACCGACACCAGCTCCCCGCGGTCGGCCGCGGAGGCGTCCTGGATCTGGCCGCGCGCTGGGCCAACCCCCAATCCTGCCTGGCTTTGGAGACCGTGCACCGGTTCGCCGACCCCGACTACGCCGAGCTCAGCCTGGCCATGCGCACCAGCCAACACCCCGGCGGTGTCTTCGACACCCTCCTTACCAGAGGACAGATCCGCGTGCATCCCAGTGAGAGCGAACGCGCCCACACCCTGGCACAGATCGGCGCCCAACCCGGCGGGGAGGCCTCTGCCGAGCCGGTGTTGGTGATCGCCCAGACCCGGGAACAGGTCGCCGCCCTGAACGCGACCATCCGCGACCAGCTCATTACCACCGGCCGCCTCGACGACACCCGTGCGGTCACGACAGCGGCCGGGGAACGGATCGGGGTCGGTGACCGGGTCGCCACCCGCCGCAACGAACCCGCCTTGGACGTCGCCAACCGCGACACCTGGACCGTCACCGGGATCGCCCCTGACGGCACGCTGGCCCTTGATGGTGGCCGTGGTGAACGCCGCTTACCCGCCAGCTATGTCCAAGACCATCTGGAGCTGGCCTATGCGACCACCGTCTACGGCGCCCAAGGCCACACCGTCGCCGTCGCGCACCTGCTCATGGGCGAGCACACCGGCGCCGCCGCGGCGTACGTCGGGATGACCCGCGGCCGTCAGAGCAACATCGCGCACCTGGTCGCCGGCAGCCTCGAGGACGCCCGGGCCCAGTGGATCAGCACCTTCTCCCGCGACCGGGCCGACCTCGGACCCACCCACGCCGCCCGTCTCGCCGCTTCGGAGGCCGCGACGTACGCGACTGGGCGGGCGCTGGAGGCTGTCCTGATCGACCTGCGGGCGGCGTGGACCTTGCAGGCAGACCTCACCGGACACATCGCCGAAGCGACGTCGACTCGCGACGAACTAGCCCGGATCGTCCCGCTGCGCGCCCAGAGCGACCCACAGATCGCGCAACTGCGCAGCGCCGAAGCGCAGGCATGGGCGGACTCCGACGACGCTCGTGCTCGGCTCAGGGGAACCGAGGCCGCCATCACCAGCGCGACCAGCGGCCTGGCCCGCGACCTGTTGGACAGCTGGGACCGGGCCTATCCGGACACGGCCAGGGCTGCCGAAACCATCCGCGCAGGCACGGGACGCTTCGGGCGCGGACGGGCCGACGTCAATGCGGCACGCGAGAACCTCACCAGCTGGGCTCGGGCCTGGCAGCCCATCCTGGCCGACGTCACGGGCCTGCCGGTCGACGCGCTGCTCGACCCCGATCAGCTGTCCACCCGGATGCCGTTCAACGGGGGCAGTGCGCTCCATGCGGCGATCGGTCGGTACGCCGAGCACGGCGCCGGCCAGGCGCACCCAGAGCTCGAGGCGAACCGTCACGGCGTGCAGGTCGCAGATCAGCAGGTCCGCAATGCCAGGGACACGCGCACCGCGGCCGAGAACGCCCGCGCAGACCAGTTCGAGGAGCTTGGCCTGGGCTCTCTGGCTTACACCGACCGACCCGCCCGACAGCTCGCGGCTGCCGAAAACAAACTGCGCGAGCTCACCCTCCGGCTCGCCGAGACCCAAGACCGCATCAGCGCGCTCGGTCGCGAACCCGCCATCCGAACCCTGGCGGCCGGACGCCTGCAGACCGAACACGACACCTGCGTCGGCGACCACGAACACGAGAAGGACGCACGGGCCCGAGCCGCCTGGGCAGCCCGGAACGCGCCGAGACCAAGCCACGAGTACGAGCACCATCTCGACCTCTACCGCAGCGGCGCCGACCACGGGATCTCCCGCTGATGCGTCAGCACTGCGTCTACGTAAGTCCGCGAGTCAGAGCGTCCAGGAGGTTGCGACGCCGTTGGGAGTCGTGCGGCCAAGCCGGACCGCCACGCACTTCGAGCTCGCGGACCAGCAGATCGATGTCGCCCGGCCAGCGCGGCAGGAGCTCGGCCAATCGAGCCTCTCCGATCGTGGTCGCGATGTCGGTACCGAGCAGATGTGCGCCCGCCAGAGGAACGTCGACGCTTTCGGCGATGAGGATCTCGTTGCCCGCGGGTGTTTCGTAAAGGCGGCTGTGGACGTCAGCAGAGTCGGCGTACCAGTACAGGATCAGTGCAAGGTCGGCTGCGTCCTTGGTCTCGAGCCACGCTGAGCGGTCGAGCCAGGCGCCCAGTTTCGCAGCCGCATAGCCGGCCACGGTGGGGATGGCGATGGTCAGTGTGGGTGAGAGTACGAGGGGCAGCGAGGCGGTAAAGATCTCTTCGAAAGCCCACACGCTGAGCGTCTCGCGCCGCGCGGGTGGTTCGACAACCCCTTGCGGGTCTTCTATCTCGCCGAACGGCAGCAGGTCGACGTTGACCTCGGCGATCCGGAACCGGATTCCGGTGTCGCCGATCCGGGGGAACGCTCCGGCCAGAGTTCGGTAGGCATCCCAAGATGTCAGCGCGAGCGCAAGGTCGAGGTCGCGGGTGGCCGCGGTCGCGAACGAGTGGCCCAAGGCGCTGTGCAGGATGTCGCGGCAGCCCGCACCGACGACCATCACCTCGCGTGCTGATAGCTCCTCGGTAACGGCGAGCGCGGCTTCGACCACCCGTGCGACCGGATCGAGGAAGCCCTCAGGAGCTTTGGTCAGGTCCAGCAAAGCGGTCCCTCCATTCCCTTGCGACGGTTCGCACCCGAGGGTCGTCACTGGTGATCAAGTCGGCATACACCAACGGCCACGGCGCCGGGTGCACCCCCGCCAGCCCGCCATCGCCGTCGTCCGGGACCTGCCAGAACTTGCGACGCACGACGATGTTGGCGGGCCCGTCCGAGCGCCACTTGTTCACAACAGGTAGTCGCGGGTCGAGCTCCTCGACGTACAGCGTGAGTGTCGCGGGTCGGAGCAGATCCTCGGCCGCGCTCTCACCCGAGACGAACACCGGATCGTCGGAGTGGACGTTCTTCACGGGGCCGATCTCGCCGCGATACCGCGCCAGCGTCAGCTTCGTGGCCAGACCGGTGGGGAACGCGGCTGCCCACAGGTCGAGCAGCTCGGTCTGTCCCGGGCGTGCGGGATCACGCCGGTACCCCGCTTCGGTCAGCAAGGCCAGCGCATTGTGCGCCTGCCCGAGCGAGACGCCGGCGGCGTGGGCCAGGTCCCTCCTGGTCGCCTCCCAAAGCGGCGGCCAGGCCAGGAGCGCGAAGGCCACTTGTGCGCGCGCCGTGCTGAAGAGGTTGCCGGCCGGTTTATGTGCCGGCACGGGCAGATCATCAGGACGGGGGCGACCACGGACATCGATCAGGACGCCATCGAACTCGACCCAGGCGTTGCCGACAATGTCGAGGTACTGGACCCCGGCTCGACGCAAGGCCTCAGCGGACCTGGGCGCTATGAAGCTCGTGAACACCAGCGTCGGCAGTTCGACGCCACTCGCCAGGCCTGCATCGGCCAGCGACACCGTTGGCCCGCACAGCAGCCGGTAAGCCCGAGTTGACGTGCCACGTGTCAGACGCACGGTCGTCGACTGAACGCCGGGCCCAGCGGGTACGGCGGACCCGAGCCCGGCGGTCACGCCAAGATCGCTCAGGCGTTCCGCGAAGCGCGCGAGTAAGTCGTCCATCTCCACCTCCGTTCACAATCGACGTACGTTCATAATAACTGAACATGCACGAAAAATGAACACATGCGCGTTGACCATCGATCCGCCGAGTCCGGCCGAGCTGTACAAGCTCGTCCAAGCCAACCGGCATCACGATTCGGCAACGAGACCCGGGTCGTTGTCCGCATAGACCCGGTTCCAACGCTTGTAAGAGGTATCCGATCGCGATCCGACGCGGTCGCGAGGAACAACCAATGAAGAACGCGACCCGATGGTCGCCCGAGGCCCATCGTTTCCTTAGGGAGACGACCCGACCTGGTCACGACGAACAGACAATCACAGGAGCATTGCCATGACCGACCACAACACCTCTGGCCGAAACAACCACGTCCGACCACGCCACAGCGAACGTGGCGGCCGTGCAGGACGAGCTGGTCGCCATCACCGAAGTCGCCGACATCGTCCGCGCCCCGGTCGCCACCCTGCGCTACTGGCGCCACCTCGGCACCGGACCGCACAGCTTCCGCATCGGACGCGGCGTCCGCTACTGGCACCACGACGTCACCACCTGGCTGCAACAGCAGAGCTCCGCCAGTGACCAGACCCGACCCAGGACCGGGAGGTGAAGCCGGCCGCCGGCCGCGGCGGGGAGCCGGGATCGGCAACGTTTTGGAACGTTACCTCGCGCGGGTCTGGTCACCCGAAAACCCTCAGAACGGGCCTTGGCAAGGGGTGTCCACAACTTTCGGGGAAACGTGGCTTGACCTGCGCAAAGACCAACGTTCCCCCTTGGGGGAACGTGCCTGGGGGAACGAAGTAGGTAACGTTCCCAGGCCATGATGACGAGACGAAATCTTGGCGTTCCCAGCAGCCAGCACCAGGCCGTGATGGTCCACCTCATGGTTGGCCACCAGGCCCAATCATGTACCGCATTTGGAGTAGAGAAGAGACCAACACCGCCGACAGTGAAACCCTCGTCGGCGCCGATGCAAGGAGAGTCAGCATGAGCACCATCTCGCAACAGGTCACGCCGCCGCAGGACCCGCACGCAGGCGACGAGCTGCTCACCATCGGTGAAGTCGCCGACATCGTCCGCGTCCCCGTCGCCACGCTGCGCTACTGGCGCCACCTCGGCACCGGTCCCCGCAGCTTCCGCATCGGCCGCGGCGTGCGCTACTGGCACCACGAAGTCACCAACTGGCTGCAAAGCCAAAGCGGCGGCCCCACCGCCGCATGAGTCCTGGTCACGTCAGCAGCTCGGGAGAACTCGACACGGTGGCAACGTCAGCACCCGGACGTAGCCTGTCTTGGAAGCACAAAGGCAAGGCGCGGGGCGACGTCATGAAGGTCCGGGCGATTTACAAGGCGTCGAAGGCTCTACTGGAGACCACGGAGCACCGCCAGACGGATCCACGAGAGGCACTGGAGGGTCAAAGTCTTGGCAAGCATTGAGCGGCTCGGCCAAGGGCGCTGGCGTGCCCGCTGGCGAGACCCATCCGGGCGGCAGAAGGCCAAAACCTTCACCCACAAGAACCTTGCCGACAAGTACCTCCAAGGCGTCGGCATGGCCATGCAGGCGAGCACCTACGTTGACCCCGGCGCCGGGAACATGAGCGTCGAGGTCTTCGCTGCCAAGTGGATCTCAACCCAGGGGCACCTGAAACCGTCGACGCTGGCGACCTATGAGAGCATCCTGGGCAAGCATGTCCTCCCCCGTTGGGGTTCGACTCCGCTCGCCAGGGTGGCTCACGAGGACGTCGCGGCCTGGGTCAGCGACCTGATCGCCTCGGACCTGTCAGCGGCCACAGTTCGCTACGTGTACCGGGTGTTTTCACTGTTGCTCGACCTCGCGGTGAGGTCGGCCAGGATCCCCCGGAATCCGGCCGCCGGGGTCCGGTTGCCGACGATCGCGACGGCAGAGAAACGCTTCCTGAGCCATCAGGAAGTGAACGAGCTCGCACAGGCAGCAGGCGACTACCGGACCGCGGTGCTGATGCTCTCGTACTGTGGTCTGCGCTGGGGCGAGCTGGCGGGGTTGAAGGTTGGTCGCGTTGACCTGATGCGTCGCAGGCTCAGTGTCGTCGAGGCTGTCAGCGAGGTCCGGGGAAAGCTGACCTGGGGCACACCGAAGTCCCATCAGATCAGATCGGTTCCGATCCCGAGGTTTCTTGTCGACGACCTCGCGGTCGTGATGGCTGGGAAGGCTCCCGGCGACCTCGTCTTTACCACCCGGCGTGGTGCGGTCCTGCGGAACCTGAACTTCCGCAGGGACGTCTTCGATGCTGCCGCGACCGCAGCGGGGCTGGAGGGGCTGACTCCGCACGAGCTGCGGCATACGGCCGCTTCACTCGCGGTAAGCGCCGGAGCCAACGTGAAAGCGGTTCAGAGGATGCTTGGGCACGCATCGGCTGCGATGACCCTCGATGTGTATTCGGGCCTGTTCGATGACGACCTTGATGGGGTCGCTGAGCGGTTGGACGCTGGCGCTCGTGTGTACTCAGTGTGTACTGATGCGTCAGTCGTCCCGTTGAATGCAGAAAGCGCAGGTCGCTGACCTGCGCTTTCTGTGGAGCCGCCTATCGGAATCGAACCGATGACCTATTCATTACGAGTGAATCGCTCTGGCCGACTGAGCTAAGGCGGCGCGTCCCGCGAGGGGTACGGCTGAGAAGTATACGGGGGCGACGAGCCATCCCCGGAACCGAACCCGAGCCCGTCGGCGTCCCATGAGCATGGACACTCACATCACCCTCCGGCAGGCCGTCATCGGCGCCCTGGCCGTCCTCGCGCTCGCCGCAACGTTCATGGTCGGCACCCTCGTCACCGGCAGCCGCAGCCCCAGCGCGGCCGCCTCGACAACCGCCGGCACGTCCGTGACCACCACGAGCGCCGCTCCGTCTCCTGGTATCACCGTCACCGGCACCGCCACGGTCACCGGCACCCCCGACACGCTGCGCCTGGCCATGTCGGTGACGTCCACCCGCTCGACCGTCGGCGACGCCCTGGCCCAGGCCAACGCCGCCGCCGCGCGCGTCCAGAAGGCCCTGAAGAACAACGGCGTCGCCGCCAAGGACCTGCAGACCTCCGGGATGTCGATCTACCCGCAGTACGCCGGTTCGGGGAGCACCATCACGGGCTACCAGGTGCGGGAGAGCCTGACGGCAAGCCTTCGCGACCTCGGCAAGGCCGGCGCCGCCATCTCAGCTGCCGTCACCGCGGGCGGCAACGACGCGCGCGTCGACAGTGTGGGCCTCGACCTCGAGGACACCGGCACCCTGCTCACCGCCGCCCGCGTCCAGGCGGTGAGTGACGCCCGCACAAAGGCCCAGCAGTATGCCGACGCCGCCGGCCGCGGACTCGGCGACCTCACCAGCCTCACCGAGACGGTGACCTCGCCACCGACGCCGTACGCCTACAACGGCATGACGGCCACCGGCGCTGCGCCAGTGCCGATCCAGGCCGGCAGCCAGGATGTCCAGGTGAGCGTGACCGCGGTGTTCGCCCTGCGCTGAGCGGCTCGCCCGAGTCCTACCGGGCCCGGTAGGACTCGCCGACAACGCCGTGCCCCAAACCCTCGCGTGCGACCTGCGCAGGCCCTAGGCTCTGCCCCATGTCGCAGATGCCTCCTCCGCCCGATTCCGGCTACATCACTCCCCCCAGCGGGCCTCGGCCAGCAGAGCTGCTCGACCGGTTCCTCGCCCGTCTCATCGACGGCGTCCTCCTTGTCGTCGTCAACGGCATCATCGTGACCGCCATCATCATCGGCGGCATCATGGGATCCTCCGCGAGCGTCATCGGGACCGGCGGCAGCTACGCCGCGGTCCTGGTCAGCAGCCTGGTCAGCGCGGCGATCTACGTCGGGTACTTCGCCTTCATGGAGGCCACCCAGGGCAGGACCGTCGGCAAGATGGTCATGAAGCTGCGCACCGTCGGGCCGGACGGTGGCAACCCCACCGTGGAGCAGGCCGTGCGCCGCAACATCTGGATGGGCTTCGGCGTCCTGGGCATCATCCCCATCATCGGCGGCATCATCGGCGCCCTCGGCGAGCTCGTCGCCGTCATCATGATCGCGGTCGGGATCAACAACGACACGGTCAACCGGCAGGCCTGGCACGACAAGTTCGCCGGCGGCACCCGCGTCATCAAGCAAGGCTGAGCCGACCCGTCGGACTCCGCTCACCCGGGCACGGTCCTCAGGCACCGCCTCAGCAGCTGAGGCCGTCCTTGGGGACCGTGCCCTTGACGTAGTAGTCGTCGATCGCGTTGTCGACGCACGCGTTCGAGCGCATGTATGCCGTGTGCCCGTCCCCGTTGAACGTGATCAGTGAGGCGTTGGCGAGTTCGTTGCGGAGCCGGACCGACCAGGCGTACGGCGTGGCCGGGTCCCGGGTGGTGCCGACAACGACGATCGGGCCACTGCCCGCGGCCGTGATCTTCTCCGGGGCCCCCGTCGGTTTGACCGGCCAGAACCCGCAGGGCAGCGAGCTCCACATGAGGAACGGTCCCCACGTGGGCGCGGTGGCGATCGCCTGCTCGGCCTCCTTCTGATGCTCCGCGAGCGAGCTCGTGTCCGGCCGGTCCAGGCAGTTCACGGCGTAGATGACCTGCATGAGGTTGTCCTTGTACCCGCCGCCCGGGTTGCGGTCGGCGTACTGGTCGGCCAGCTGCATCAGCGCCGTCCCGTCGCCCTTGAGGGCACCGCGCATGGCGTCGACCAAGGTGGCCCACATGCCCTGGTCGTACATCGCGGCCGCGATCCCGGTCGAGGCCCAGCCCTCGGTCAGCCGGGTGACCGCCCGGTCCCCCGTCTTGTCCAGCGGCTGGGCGTCGACCCGGACGAGGAAGTCCCGTATCCCCTGCATCACCTGGTCCACCGAGGTTCCCAGCGGGCAGCTGCCCTGGTCGACGCAGTACTGCGCCCAGGTCCGGGTGGCCAGCTCGAACCCCTGCGCCTGGCCGAGGTTGAGCTCGTTGGTCGTCAGGTCCGGCGGGACGACCCCGTCGAGGACGAACCGGCCGACCTTGGTGGGGAACAGGCCGGCATACGTCGCCCCGAGGAAGGTGCCGTAGGACTTGCCGAGGTAGGTCAGCTGGCTCTCCCCCAGCGCGGCGCGGAGCACGTCCATGTCCTTGGCCGCGTCGACGGTGGAGACGTGGTCGAGCAGCGGCCCGGCGTTGTTCGCGCACGCCTGGGCGAAGCTCTTCGAGACGTCGGCGAAGGTCTGCTCCTCGGCCGGGGTGTTCGGGGTGGGGTCGGTCCCGAGGAACGTATCCAGCTGGCTGCCGTCCACACAGGTGATCGGGTCGGACCGTCCGACCCCGCGCGGGTCGAACCCGACGATGTCGAAGCGCTGGCGCACGACCGGAGCGACGATGTAGTCGGCCGCCCGCGCGTAGTCGACCCCCGACCCGCCCGGCCCACCGGGGTTGACCACCAGCGAGCCGATCCGCGCCGACGGCTTCGTGGCCAGAGCCCGGAACAGCGCCAGCTTGATCGTCGCGCCGGACGGGTCCGCGTAGTCGATGGGGACGGTGAGCGTCGCGCACTGCCCTCCGGTGCACGACTGCCACGCCGGTCGCTGCGCGTAGAACCTCTCCAGCCCGGTGGTGCCCGCGGGCGGAGGCTGCGGGGTGATGGCCTCGGTGGGTGGGTTCACCGTGCTACGGACGCTGTCGACGACGGAGCAGCCGGCGAGCAGCAGCGCCACGGCGGTGGCGGCGGCAGTGACGGCGAGACGGCGCGAGGTCATGGGTCAGACCCTAGGCGAGCAGACTGGGGCACGTGCGCCGGCCCGGCGCCGCATACCCCCTCCGGTATCCTGGGCGGACGCGACGAAGAGGAACCATGAGCGACCAGCAGCCCCACCCGCAGGCCGACCTGCCCGTACCCACCCCCTCGCCGACGGGTCCGCCGGTGGATTCCGTGGTGCGCTACCCCGCTCCGACCCGGTCCCGGAGCCCGTATGCCGTGCCCCTCACCGTGGCGCTCGCCGCAGGCCTGGTCGCCGTCGTCATGGCCGTCGGACCGCAGCTCTCTGGGTCGGGCGGCACTCCGTCCCCGACGGTCACCGTCACGACGACGGCCACCGTCGGCAGCGACGCTGCTGGCGGGGCCGGCCAGGCCATCGACGTGTCCCGGCGCACGCCGGGTGACCCGCTGGCCCTGGGCGCGGTCGACGCCCCGGTCGTCATGGTCGAGTACTCCGACTTCGCCTGTCCCTACTGCGCGGCGTTCGCCGCCACCACCGAGCCGGCGCTGGTCAAGAAGTACGTCGACACCGGCGTGCTGCGCATCGAGTGGCGGGACTTCCCCTACCTCACCGACCAGTCCGGGGTCGCGGCGTTCGCCGCCCGGGTGGCCGGACAGCACGACAAGTTCTGGGCCTTCCACGACGCGCTCTTCGCGACGATGCACTCCTCGTCCTACTCCAAGCTCGACAAGGCGACCCTGGACGCGCTGGCGCGGACCGTCGGGATCGACGAGACGACGTTCCTGTCCTCGCTGGCCGACCCCGCCGTCTCCGACGCCGTGTCGTCCGACCTCGGCGAGGGGCAGAAGATCGGCGTGACCGGCACCCCGTCGTTCGTCATCAACGGCCGGCTCGTGGTCGGCGCCCAGCCGCTTGCGGTGTTCGAGCAGGCCATCGACCAGGCCGCCGCGGCCACGAAGTGAGCCCGGGCCGGTGACCGAGGTCAGCCTGCTCACCGCCTTCGCCGGCGGGACCCTGGCGCTGCTCTCCCCGTGCAGCGCCCTGCTGCTGCCGTCCTTCTTCGCCTACGCCTTCGCCGGCCGCACCGCCCTGCTGGGGCGGACGGTGCTGTTCTACGCGGGCCTGCTCCTCATCCTGGTCCCGCTTGGGACCGGGGCAAGCCTGGCCTCCCGCCTCTTCTACGGCCACCGCGGCGTCCTCATCGCCGTGGCAGGGTGGACGATCATCACCCTGGGCGTGCTCCAGACCGTCACCGGTGGGATCGGTATGCCGTTCGCCGGGCGCCTCCAGGGGTGGGCGGCTGGACCTCGGGGCGGCTCCGGAGGCAGCGGCTCCGGTGGCGGCGAGCGACGCGGCGGCTGGCTGTCGACGGTCGTCCTCGGGGCGGTCTACGGGCTGGCCGGCTTCTGCTCCGGGCCGATCCTTGGCGCCATCCTCACGATGGCGGCCACCTCGCAGCGGCCGCTGACGGGCGGGCTGCTGCTGGCGGGATACGGGCTGGGCATGGCGGCGCCGCTGTTCGTCCTCGCGGCGCTGTGGGACCGGCTCGGGGTCGGCGGCCGGTCCTGGCTGCGCGGTCGGGAGCTGCGGCTCGGACCGCTACGGGTCCACTCGACCTCGCTCGTGGCCGGGCTGCTGTTCGTCGCCATCGGCGTGCTCTTCCTCGTCTACGACGGGACGGCCGGCATCCTCAGCACCCTCGGGCTGGGCGACACCACCGGGTTCGAGCTGGCCGCTCAGGACGCGGTGACCCGATGGGCCGGCGCGGTGCCCGGATGGGCGGTGCCCGCGGCAGTGGCCGTCGTCGCCGGCTGGGTCGCCTGGCGCCGGGCCCGGGTGTCCGAGCGGTAGTCGGCTCGCGGTTCCGCGGGGCGGTCAGCCCGCGACTCAGCGCGGGAGGCGCAGGTCGAGGGCCATCGCCTCGAGGGCCAGCAGCGGCTGGACGTTGGCGCCGATCCGCTCGCGGGCGGTGCCGATGGCGTCCATGGCGTGCAGGACCCGCTCCGGCCGCATCGACTGGGCCACCTGGGTGACGATGCCACGGCTGTCCTGGTTGATGAGGTCGACCCCGGACGAGCCATGCAGGACCAGGGCGTCGCGGTAGACGGACAGGAGGTCGACGAGTGCGCGGTCGACGACGTCGCGGGCGAACCTGGTCGCTCTGGCCTTCTGCTCCTTCTCCAGCGAGGAGAGCTGGGCGCGGATGTGCGGCGGCTGGGTGCGAGCCGTCGCGTCCGTGCCGAGAATCTCCATGAGGCGCTGGCGCTCGGTCGCGTCGCGCTCGGCGGACGAGGCCGCCGACTCCTCGGTGGCGATGGTCGACAGGTCGGACGCCGCGTCGACGGCGTCGCCGACGGTGCGGATCTTGGTCGCGAGGCTGATGACGTCGTGCCGGCGGATCCGGGCACTCTCGTCGCGAGCCAGCCGCCGGGCCAGGCCGACGTGGGACTGCGCGGCCCGGGCGGCATACAGGGCCATCGGCCGGTCCACGCCGTCGCGGCGGACGAGCAGGTCGGCGACCGCCTCTACCGGGGGTGTGCGCAGCCGGACGTGCCGCGACCGGGAGCGCAGCGTGATGATGACGTCCTCGACGGAGGGCGCGCAGAGCACCCAGACGGTCCGGGGGGTGGGCTCCTCGAGGGCCTTGAGCAGGGCGTCCGCGGCCCGCTCGGTGAGCCGGTCGGCGTCCTCTACGACGATGACGCGGAAACGTCCGACGGATGGGCGGGTCGCCGCCAGGGAGACGAGGTCTCGGGCGTGCTCGACCTTGATCGACAGGCCCTCGGTGGCGACGAGGTCGACGTCGGCGTGGGTGCCGTCCAGGGAGGTGCGGCACTCGCGACAGGCACCACAGCCGCCCTGGGGACACTCGAGGGCGGCCGCGAAGGCCCGGGCGGCGACCGAGCGCCCCGAGCCCGGCGGTCCGGTGAACAGCCACGCGTGGGTCATCGAGGCGGGGTCCCTGACGGCGCGCTGCAGGGTCGCGACCGCCGAGTCCTGGCCGATGACGTCGGCCCAGACGCTCACGGCTCGACCTGCTCGGGCTGCCTCCGTGGGTCGACATGCTCCGGCCGCTCACCGAGCTCACCCATCGCGACGAGGCGGGCGCGTACCTGCGCGTGGAGCTCCTCGGGCGGCACGGTGCCGTCGACGACGAGATATCGCTGCGGGCTCCCGGCCGCCATCGAGAGGAAGTGAGCGCGGATCGCCTCGTGGAAGGCGTCCTCCTCGGACTCCAGCCGGTCGTGGGTGCCGCCGCGGCGTCGGCGGCCCTCGACGGCGGGCACGTCGACGATGACGGTGAGGTCGGGGATGAGGTCGTCGACGGCCCACATCTGGAGCCGGTGGACCTCGTCGGCCCCGAGGTCGCGCCCGGCACCCTGGTAGGCGACCGAGGAGTCGGTGTACCGGTCGGTGATGACCGTCTCGCCCCGCTCCAGGGCCGGTCTGATGAGCTGGTCGACGTGGTGGGCCTTGTCGGCGGCGAAGAGCAGCGCCTCGGCGCGGGGCGAGACGTGGTCGCCGTGGAGGACGAGGTCGCGGATCTGGGCGCCGAGCTCGGTGCCGCCGGGCTCGCGAGTGGTGAGGACGGCATACCCGGCCTCGCGCAGCGTCGCAGCGAGCAGCCGGACCTGGCTGGACTTGCCCGCGCCGTCGCCGCCCTCGAAGGCGATGAAGAGGCCCTGGCGTCCGGTCACGGGGGAAGCCTAGGCCAGCCCCCCGTCACCAGGTCGTTCGAGGTGATATCGCCCGGGATTCCGAGCGGATGGGCTTCGATTCGGCGCCCGCTCTCCGGGTTCGAGGTGATATCGCCCGGGAACCCGAGCGATATCACCTCGAATCGGGGGGAGGGTCGGCGGGAGAGGCGGGGGTATGCCGGGCCAGGAGCTCGGCGAGGTGCTCACCCGAGCGGCCGGCGAGGGCGGCGAGCTGGGTGCGACAGCTGAACCCGTCGGCGAGCACCACCCCGTCCGCTCCGACCCGCCCCACCGCGGGCAGCAGCTGTAGGTTCGCCACGGCGACCGACAGGTCATGATGACCCGCCTCGACGCCGAAGTTGCCCGCCAGCCCGCAGCACCCGCCCACCACCTCGATGTCCGCCCCGGCCGAGGCGAGCAGCGCGGCATCCGCGTCCCAGCCGAGGACCGCGTGCTGGTGACAGTGCGGCTGCGCCACCCCATGTATGCCGGTCAGGTCCGGCGGCCTCCACCCGGGCGTCGCCGCGAGCAGCTCCGCCAGGGTGTGGGTCGCCGCGGCCACCTCGTCGGCCTCTGCGGCTGCGGTCGCGTCGCCTCCGGTCAGCTCGGCCGCCTCCTCGCGCAGCACGGCCAGACACGACGGCTCCAGCCCGACGATGAGGCGACCCGCCCGCACGTGCGGCAACAGCGCCTCGATGCTCGCCCGCGCCTCCCGGGCGGCCCGGTCGAGCTGGCCGGTCGAGACCCAGGTCAGGCCGCAGCAGACCGGCCGCTCGGTGACGAGCACCCGGCACCCCGCGCCCTCGAGCACCGCCACGGCGGCCTGTCCGACCCGTGGCGAGAACGCGTCGGTGAACGTGTCGACGAAGAGGACGACCTCCTCGCGCCGCCCGACCGCGACGGGCCGGCCAGCGAACCACCCCCGGAACGTCGTCTCCGCCAGAAGGGGCAGCTCGCGTCGAGGGTCCACCCCCGCCGCCCAGGCGAGGACGCCATGCAGCCGCGGCGCCGCCACGAGGCGGTTCGCGGCGGTGACGGCCGGCGGCATCCGGGCCAGCAGCCGGGTCCACCGCGGGAGCCAGCCGAGGGCGTAGTGCGAGCGCGGCCGCAGCCGGTGCCGGTAGCGCTGGTGCAGCGCCTCCGACTTGTATGCCGCCATGTCCACCCCGGTGGGGCAGTCCGACGCGCAACCCTTGCAGGCGAGGCAGAGGTCGAGGACGTCGTGCACGGCCTGGTCCCGCCAGCCGTTCGGACCGAACCGTCCGGCGACGAGGTCCTGGAGGACCCGTGCCCGGCCGCGGGTGGAGTCCTTCTCCTCCCGGGTCGCCTGGTAGCTCGGGCACATCACCGTGCCGCCGCCCGGGTCCTCGGAGCGGCACGAGCCCACCCCCGTGCACCGGTGCACCGCCATCGACAGGTCCCCGCGGTCCGCGCGCAACGACCTGACGAGCGTGGGCAGCTCGGCCCGGGTCAGCTGCGGCGCCCCCACCACCCGGATCGCCGCGTCGACCGGGTCCGGCTCGACGATGACCCCCGGGTTGAGCAGCCGGGCGGGGTCGAAGACGTCCTTGACCCGCTCGAACAGGGCCAGCGCCGAGGGGGAGTACATGAGCGGGAGCAGCTCGCTGCGGGCCCGGCCGTCGCCGTGCTCCCCCGACATCGACCCACCGTGTCGGGCGGCGAGCTCGCCCGCCTCGCGCAGGAACCCTCGGAACACCGCGGTCCCGCCGGGCTCGTCGAACGGGAAGTCGATCCTGATGTGCAGGCATCCGTCGCCGAGGTGCCCGTAGGGCAGCCCGCTGAGCCGGTGTGCGTCGAGCAGCGCGTCGAACTCGCGCAAGTAGGCCCCCAGCGCGGCTGGAGGCACCGCCGCGTCCTCCCAGCCGGAGTGGGCCGGGGCTCCCGACGGCGTCCGCGACGACAGCCCGGCGCCGTCCTGCCTGATCCGCCACAGGGCCGCGGCCTCGGCCGGGTCGTCGACGACCCTCGCCTCGAGCGCGCCGGCGTCGTCGATGAGGGCGGCAGCCACCGCCGCCGCTTCGGCGCCGGACTCCCCCACAACCTCGACGAGCAGCCAGCCAGCACCGCGCGGCATACGGGGGACGGCCGCCGCTCCACGACGGGAGCGGACGACGTCGACGATCCGGGCATCCAGTCCCTCGCAGGCGACGGGGTGGTGGCGCAGCAGGGCGGGGACCGCATCAGCCGCATCCGCCATCGTCGGATAGCCCAGTACGACAAGGGTCTTCGCCGGCGCGTCCCGCACCAGCCGCACCTTCGTCCGCAGCGTCGTCGCCAGCGTGCCCTCGCTGCCGACGAGGAAGCTCGCCACGTCGAACCCGCGCTCGGGCAACAGGTGTTCCAGCGAGTAGCCCGACACCTGGCGCGAGAACTTCCCGAACTCGGTGCGCACCGTCGACAGGTCGCCCGCGACCACCTCCCGGAGTGCTCCGAGCGCCCCCCTGTGCCCCGGCCCGGCGCCCGGCAGGTCGCCCACGATGAGCCGCTCCCCCGTGCCGGCGACGACGTCGAGCCCGACCACGTTGTCGCTCGTCCGCCCGTACCCCAGCGCCCGGGAGCCGCAGGCGTTGTTGCCGACCATCCCGCCGACCGTCGCCCGGTCCTGCGTCGACGGGTCCGGCCCGAACCGCCACCCCAGCGGCAGCACCCGGGCCTGCAACGCTGCGTGGACCACACCCGACTCGACGGTGGCGGTCCCCGCCTCGGCGTCGACCTCGAGGATCCGGCGCAGGTGCCGCGAGGTGTCCAGCACGACGCCCGGCCCCACCGCGTTGCCCGCGATGGAGGTCCCGGCGCCTCGCATCGTCAGGGGCACGCCGAGCGAGCGGCATACCTCCAGGGCCGCCATCACCTCGTCGGTATGCCGCGGCCGCGCCACCGCCAGCGGCTCCACCCGGTACAGCGAGGCGTCCGAGGCGTACAGGCTGCGGGTCAGCGCGGAGTCGCTGACGTCGGCCAGGCCAGCCAGGCGCAGCGCCTCGGCCGCCTCGCGGCGCTCGGGCGGCTGTCGGACGGGCACCCGGCCAATCTACGGCCCCGCCGGCTGCTCCGTAGGACCCGTGCCGGTCAGCGTTGGCGTGGATCGCGCCGTGGACGTATGCCGCGAGCCCGGGCTCGAGGTCCTCGTAGGTCCTGGTGGACCTCGGGTCGGCGACGTACATGTCCGCCAGGCCCCGGTGGATCTCGTAGGACGGGTCGTCGATCTGCCGTCCGTGGGCCTCGGCGGCGTCCATCGCCTCGGTCGACGTCGGCGGCCGGCCGGCGCGCTTGGCCGCAACGAAGGCGGCGTTGACCGCCTCGGCCTTGACGGCCTCCCAGCCGGCCTCGGTGTAGCGCTTGGTCCGGGCCGCCGACTGCGTCCACGCGCCGGTCTCGCCCCCGCGCTCCTCGGCCTCGGCCCAGTACTCCTCGCTGTAGCCGTCGCCGAAGAGCCCCTTGAGGTCCTCGGTCGTCGCGGGCTGCTCGTTCATCTCCGCCTCCAATGCTCGGTCGATAGCGGCGACGAGGTCGTGCATCTCGTCGATCCGGGAGGTGACCGCGTCGCGCCGCCGCCGCAGGTCCTCGGCCGTAGAGAGCCGACGGCCGGCGTAGGTCCGCCCGCTCGGGACCAGCAGGCCGATCTCGTCGTGGTGGTGCAGGGTCCGCACCGTCACGCCGAGCCGTTCGGCTACCTGCCCCACGGTGAGCGTCACGCCCGGGCCGATCTGGTCCACCCGGGACGTCTGCTCGCCCGTCGCGGTCATGTCACCACCGTGCTGCCTCACGCCGCGTGAGGGTCAAACCGGGTCCGGGAGGCTCACCCGCCGTCGATGCGGGCGCGCAGGTCGCCGGTGCTGACCTTCCCGGTCGCGTTGCGGGGTAGCTGGTCGACGAAGACGACCTCGCGGGGGACGACGTGCCGGGCCCGGTTGGTGCGGACGTACGACTTGACCTCATCTGCGGTGAGCCGGTGCCCCTCCGTGAGGGCGATGAACGCGGCCAGCCGCTGCCCGAACTCGGGGTCCGGGATGCCGCACACGGCCACCTCGCGCACGGCCGGGTGCTCAGCGAGCAGGCCCTCGACCTCGGAGGGAAAGACGTTCTCGCCGCCGCTGACGATCATGTCGTCGGCGCGGCCGTCGACGAAGTACAGCCCGTCGCCCACGTGGCCGAGGTCTCCGGTGTCGATCATTCCGTCGACGACCTCGGCGCTCTCACCGGAGGTGTAGCCGTTGAAGGTGAACTCGTTGGCGCAGAATACCCGCCCCACCTGGCCGGCGCCGACCTCGTGGTCGTCGTCGTCGAGGATCTTGACCACGGTGCCCAGCGGTGGGGTGCCCGCCGTGTCGGGGTCGCGACGCAGGTCGGCAGGGGTGGCGATGCACACCCACGAGGCCTCGGTCGAGCCGTAGAGGTTGTAGAGCACGTCGCCGTACTCGTCCATGAACCGGGTCGCGAAGCCCCCGGGGAACGCCGAGCCGCTCGTGGCCACCACCCGCAGCCGCGGCACCGACCCGCGCACCGGCCCGCCCGGATCCGGGGGCAGCTCGAGCATCCGCTGGAGCATGACCGGCACGGCGAACATCGCGTGGCACTCGTGCCGTGAGAGCGCCTCGCGCGCGTGCGCGGGGACGAAGCGCCGCTGGAGTACCACGGTGGCCCGCATCGCCAGCGCGAGCTGGAACGCGGCATACCCCCAGGTATGGAACAGCGGGGAGCTGATGAGCACCGTATCGCGGGCGTGCACGGGAATGCGGTCGAGGACCGAGACGAGCGGACCGATCCCACTCGGGGTGCGGCGGGCCGCGCCCTTGGGCGTGCCGGTCGTTCCGGAGGTGAGGATGATCGTCCGCCCGACCCGTTCCGGCGGCGACAGCAGGTCCCCGCGGCGGGCCGTGTAGCCCTCGGCGAGGGCGGTGGCCAGCTCGGTCTCGCCGACGAGCTGCACGGCCTCGGGAAGCCCGCGCAGGGCCACCGCGAACTCGTTGTCATGGACCAGCGCGGCAAGCCGCTGCCTGTTGCTGACCGCCGCGATCTGCGCGCCCGAGAGCCCGACGTTGACGAGGACGAGGTCGGCGCCGAGGATGCTCGAGCCCGCCATGACGGCGACCGCGCCTACGTGGTTGCGGGCCAGCAGGCCGATCTGGTCCCCGGGGCCCAACCCCCTGTCGCGCAGCACTCTCGCGACGCTCTCGGCCCGGTCGAGCAGCTGGGCGTAGGTGACCTCACCCTCGTCCTCGTCGACGATCGCCACGGCGGCACCACTGCGGGCAGCGGCCTGGTGCAGCTCGCCGGCGAGGCCGAAGCCCCACCGCGCGAGGGCGGCGAGCTGGCTGAGCTGCCGGTGCGGCAGGCCGAGGCCGACGACCCCCCTCTTGGTGAGAGTGGCCGCGACGACGAGCGGGTTCACGTCCGCCGACTCAGCGGGCGCGGCGGCTCGAAGCCGTCTTGGACGCCGCGCGCTTGGTCGTCGTCTTCTTCACCGCGCGCTTGCGGGTCGTGGGGCCCTTGGCGCGCTTCTCCGCCAGCAGCTCGAAGCCCCGCTCGGCCGTGATCGTCTCGGGGTCGTCGTCCTTGCGCAGCGTCGCGTTGGTGTCGCCGTCGGTGACATAGGGCCCGAACCTGCCGTCCTTGACAACGACCGCCTTGCCGGACACCGGGTCTGGCCCGAGCTCCTTGAGCGGCGGCTTGGCCGCGGCGCGGCCGCGCGTCTTCGGCTGGGCGTAGATCTCGAGCGCCTGCTCGACGGTGATGTCGAACAGCTGCTGCTCGCTCTCCAGCGAGCGCGAGTCGGTGCCCTTCTTCAGGTACGGGCCGTAGCGGCCGTTCTGGGCGGTGATCTCGACGCCCTCCGCGTCGACGCCGACGACCCGTGGCAGGGAGAGCAGCCGCAGGGCCGCCTCGAGGTCGATGGTCGCCAGGTCCATATCCGTGAACAGGCTGGCGGTGCGCGGCTTGCTCTTGGCCGCCTTCGCCTTGGCCGTCGTGGCCTTGCCGTTGGTCGCGGCCTCCGCGTCGCCCGCGGCCTCGGGGGGCCCCTCGGTGTCGTACGGGCCGTAGCGCCCGGCCCGGGCGACGATGTCGCGCCCGGTGGCCGGGTCCTGGCCGAGCACCCGTCCGTCGTCGGCCGCGGCCTCGAGGAGGTCACGGGCGCGGGCCGGGGTGAGCTCGTCGGGGGCGACGTCGTCCGGAATCGTCGCCCGCCGGGGGTTCACCGGGCCCGCGGCCGGCTCATCCACGGCATCCCCGTCGGTCACCTCGTCGCTCACCTCGCCGGTGACGGGGTCGACGCCCTGGGGAACCTGCCTCGGCAGCACCTCCTCGACGTACGGCCCGTAGCGGCCGACCCGGACGACGATCCCGCCGCCGATGTCGATCGTCGAGATGGCCCGGGCGTCGATGTCGCCCAGGTCCTCGACGAGGGCGCGCAGGCCCTCCGAGCTGCTCGCCTCGTCGCCGAAGTAGAACCGGCGAAGCCAGGCCGAGCGGCGCTCCTCTCCGCGCGCGATCCGGTCGAGGTCGGCCTCCATCGAGGCGGTGAAGTCGTAGTCGACCAGCCGGGTGAAGTGCTCCTCCATGAGCCGGGTGACGGCGAACGCCAGCCAGCTGGGGACGAGCGCGTTGCCACGGTTGGTGACG
>JBBRCL010000045.1:0-21571 GCA_038204895.1 Actinomycetales bacterium
GCCCTCGAGCAGCACGTCGCCCTCGAACAGCATGTCGGCGAGCGGGATGTCAGCCCCGAGCGTCAAGATGAGAACGTGAACGCAGCCTGATGATCATCGGGCCGCCACCGAAGTTCCACGGAACTCGGGACAACCTCCAGCGGCCGAACCGCACAGGGATCCGCCCGGACGTGCGACGGCCCCGCGGACCGGGGTCCGCGGGGCCGCCCAGGGGGGGTCAGATGCCGAGAAGGTCCTTGATCGGGCCGAGCGCGAAGTAGACGACGAACAGGCCGGCGCACACCCAGAGCAGCGGGTGCACCAGCCTGGCCTTGCCGAGCGCGACCTTGAGCACGACGAACGCGATGAAGCCGGCGCCGATGCCGACGGTGATCGAGTACGTGAACGGCATCAGGACGATCACCAGGAACGCCGGCAGGGCGACCTCGACGTTCTTCCAGTCGATCCCGGAGATCTGCATCATCATCAGGAACCCGACGACGACCAGGGCAGGGGTCGCGGCCTCGTAGGGCACCATCTCGACAAGTGGCGACAGGAACGTCGCGAGCAGGAACGCCAGACCGGTGACCACCGAGGCCAGACCGGTCCGAGCGCCGTCGCCGACGCCGGCGGCCGACTCGATGTAGCTGGTGTTCGACGAGATGCTCGCCGCGCCACCGGCGGCAGCCGCCACGGAGTCGACGATCAGGATCTGCTTGGTGCGCGGCGGATTGCCCTCTTCGTCGAGCAGGCCGGCCTCGCCACCGATGGCGACCATCGTGCCCATGGTGTCGAAGAAGTCGGCGAGCATGATCGAGAAGACCAGCAGCACGACCGCGACGATGCCGATCTTCTCGATCGAGCCGAAGAGCGAGAACTGGCCGATCAGCGAGAAGTCCGGCATCTTGGCGAACGACTCGGGCGTCTTCGGGACGACCAGGCCCCATCCGGTCGGGTTGTCCGCGGACTTCTCGCCGATGGTGGCGATGGCCTCGATGATGACTGCGAGGACCGTCGCCGAGGCGATCGCGATCAGGATCGCGCCCCGCACCTTGCGGACCAGCAGGATCGCCATCAGGAACAGGCCGAGGACGAACACCAGGATCGGCCAGCCGGCCAGCGAGCCGTTGATGCCGAAATCGAGAACCGGGACGCCCGTGCGGACGACGCCGGCATCGACCAGGCCGATCAGGGCGATGAACAGGCCGATGCCCACCCCGATCGCCATCTTGAACTCCTTGGGCACCGCCCGGAAGACGGCCTCGCGGAAGCCGGTGAGCACAAGGCCGAGGATGATCAGACCCTCGAGGACGATGATGCCCATCGCGTCCGGCCACGTCATGCCATCGAGGCTGGCGACGGAGTACGCGACGAAGGCGTTGAGTCCGAGTCCGGTCGCCAGGGCCAACGGGAACTTCGCGACGACGCCCATCGTGATGGTCAGCAGGCCGGCGACGAGGGCTGTCACCGCGGCGATCTTGGTGAAGTCGCCACCGGCGAGGTCGTTGCCCGTACCGTCGGCGACGGTGCCGATGATGAACGGGTTGAGGACGACGATGTAGCTCATCGCGAAGAAGGTGACCAAGCCGCCGCGGACCTCGGTCCAGACGGTCGAGCCAAGCTCGGTGATCTTGAAATAGGAGTCGATGCGTCCGACTGGACGCGTCTCCTCGGGAGTCTTGGTGGGGGTGGTCTGCACCATGGCGCGCAGAGTGGCAGATCCGACGGGCGCTGATGTAGAGGTTCCGGAGGAATCTCATCAGCGGGTTCTGCTGATCACTCTCCTGGGTTACCTAGCGGCCGTCCTGCTGATCACCCAATGGCCCGACCCCCCGGATCCGGGGACCCTCTCCTGGTTGCAGCGCGTCCTCGCCCAGCTGCACGACAGCGGCCTGCCGGGCGCCGTCGACCTCCCGGTGGTGGAGGCCCTGGCCAACGTGGCGATGTTCGTCCCGCTCGGCCTGCTGCTCCCGGCGGCGACCCGCACCCGGGCCTGGCTCGCCGTCCCGGCGGGCGCCGGGTTCTCGGCCCTGATCGAGCTCTCCCAGCTCATCTTCCTGCCGCACCGGGTCGCAAGCGTCCAGGACGTCGTGATGAACGCCCTCGGTGCCGCCCTCGGCGCGGCCGTCCTGCTCGCGATCCGGGCGTGGCGCGCGGCAGATCACCCCCCTGGACGCTCAAGCCGCGCCGCCACCTGGTCGAGACAGAGCCATGGACCGAGTCGACCTCCCGGGGACATCACCGGGTGACGGCGTCGCAGCGGGGGCACTGGCGCCCGGAGCGCGAACGAGCGTGCCCAAGCTGCCGGCCCAGGCGTCCGGCGGATGGCGGGACCAGATCTCCGTCGAGGTGAAGCGCCTTGCCGAGATCGCCCTCGCCCAGGCCCTCGAGGCGGTGGTCGCCGGCCGCGGGCCGATGACCCCGTTCGTGGTGCTGGACCGGCCCGGCGGACGCGTCCTCGGCCGCTTCGAGGGCGAGCCCCGTGCCGCCCTCGAGCAGGCCCGGGAACACGTCCGCGCCTCCGACGCCGATCGGGCGGCCGTCGCCTGGGCCGGGTGCATCACAGTCGGCGGGGTCCGGCAGGACGCCGTCGTGATCACGACCTCGGACCGTGGGCGGGGCGGCGTCATCGTCGCGCACCGCTACCGCGAGACGGTCGAGGGCACCGTCGTGGTGGGACGACCCGTGCTGGTCGGTCCGGGCGAGCCGGTGCTCTGAGGCGTCTTCGGCCCCGGCCGGACGAGGCCCGGCCGACGAGGCCCGGCCGACGACGGCGCGAGCACTAGCTAGGCTCGGCTCGTGACCGAACCCGAGCACGGCCTGCTCGCCCCGAGCACGCTCCGACCCTTCCAGCTGGACCTGCGCCGGGTGTTCTGGGTCGCCATCGGGCTGTGGGTCGTGGCACTGGTGGTCCTGGGTGTCGCAGCAGTCATCGGCTCGGTCGAGGGTCGCACCGCTGCGATCTGCGCAACAGGCCTCGGGCTCGGCTTCGCCGCCCTTGCCTGGGAACGGCGACACGCGCGCCGGTCCTGACTCAGAGCTCCTCGCCGGCCAGGTCCAGCAGCACCTCGTCCACCGCACCCGGGTCGCCCAGCAGACGCTCCAGGCGACCCACCTGGCGCGGGCCGACCAGCTCCGCGAGACCGCGGGCCAGGCCCGACGTCGTCGCCGCGTGCACCCGTCCGTCGACCCACCACCGCACAGGTGCGCCGTCGACCATCAGGTCCTCGTGCTCCATCCAGGTCGCCGGCGTCCGGGGGAACACGAGCCGGACGGCGTCGGGTGTCGGCGCCGGCTCACCCCGCGAGGTGACCCGACCGCCGGCCCGCTCGTCCGCCGTCTCCAGGTCCAGCGCGTCGGCGACGACCGTCACGACCCCGGCCGGGACCACGACCACCGGCAGGCTCGCCGGGTGCTGGACCCACATCGGTGACGCGACCGCGACGTCGTCGGCGGCGACAGCCTGGACACCACCCCGACCGAGCGCCGGGAGCACCTCCGCGTCGACCAGGGGTCCCAGGTCACCGGCCAGGCAGGCCAGCGCCCGCCAGAAGGCGGCCGCGACCGGCATCGCCACCGGGTCACCGGTGCGCAGCTCACCGAGCAGCACCGCCCAGGCCTGCGCGTCCAGCTCCTCGGCCGCCCCGACGCCCCCGAGGAGCCGCTGCACGTGCTCGTCGAGCCCGGCGACGGCCGACGGCGCCGGACCGAGCCAGGCCGGGCCGCCGACAAGGGCGAACGGTCCGCCGAGCCCCAACGGCGCACGGTTGCGCAGCCACCACGTGGCGTACGACGGCACCACCCGGGTCGGGCCGTCGGGCAGCAGGAGGCGGACCGGCTCGAGCGCCCCCCGGTGCTCGCTCGCGAGGGCGGCCAGCACGTGCGGCCACGCCTGTTCCAGGACCGCGTCCAGGTCCGCCACGACAACGGCGTCCGGCGGCCCGTCGCCCGCCTCCAGGGCCTCCCGGCGGTACGCGTCCCAGCCGTCGAGGGACTCCGCCAGGTCGGTCGCATCGGCGAGGTCCAGCGGCACCCGCAGCACCGCAAGTCCCGCGCGCACCCCGACGGCGGTGAGCACCTGTGCGCCCCAGCGCTCCTGCACCGCACTGTCGACGGTGGGCAGCACCACGGCGTCAAGGGCCTGCCGGGCCGCCGAGCCGCCGAGCACCAGCCCGCGCGCGGGGACCATCTCCCCGTCCGCCGCAGGGAGCAGCAGCTCGCCCCACCAGGACTCGGGCTCCACCGTGCCGGCCCGCAGGGCCGCGTCCACCAGCGAGAGCACGACGTCGGCGACCGCCGGCTCGTCGTCGTCCAGGACGCGCTCGCGGACCGCCGGGGTGCGCAGCAGACCGGCGATATCGGTCCGCTGCGCACCCAACCGCTCGAGCAGGCGGTGCGCGGCCTGCGGATGGACCACCCGCACGCCCCAGTCGGAGAACGCGGCAAGGGCCGCGTCCCCGACCTGCCCGTCCAGCAGCACCAGCCCGCGCGGCCCGTGCACGGTGCGGCCGTCGACCAGCGGCACCGGCATCGTTGCCAGCTGCTCGAGGGTGCCCGGGTCCGCGCCGTCGAACACGTCGTAGAGCAGGTGGGCGGCCTCGGGAGCAAGGGTGGGCAGGCCGGCGACGACGTCGGCCAGATCCATCGTGGGGATCTCCAGCAGCCGGGCCAGGTGCCGACGCCGCGGCGACAGGTCGACGAGCGCCGGCCACCGCTCGCCCAGCAGGCGCGCTGCCGCCGGGTCAACCGGCTCACTGAGCACCAGGGCGCTGGCCGGGGCGATCGCCCCCCCGCCCGCTGCCGGCCGGAGCACCGGGGTCGTCCGGGTAGCCGCCAGCACGGCCGCCCGGATGGCGGCGTCAAGGGCCCCCGCCGGCAGGCCACCCGGCAACAGGTCGACCAGGTCCGGTGCCTGGTCGTCGTCGCGGCAGGCGACCAGCAGGTCCGTCCAGACCTGGCCGGCGTTGGCGACCAGGACGTCGGTCAGCCGGGCGGGCGCGACGTGGCGCCGGGTGGGGTCGAGCGGGAAGGTGCCGATCAGCCGGGCAGGCACCGTGCACGGCTCGTCGGTCGGGGTCGGGGCGTGCACGGTGGACGGCCTGGTGACCGCGGCCCGCTGCACCGCCCAGGTGACCTGCCAGCCCGTGCGGTCGCGCTCCTCCACCGGCCGGTCCTCGAGCAGGGTGGGGTCGAGCGAACCACTGCGCCAGGCCACCACCCATCGGTCGGCGACGTCGGCGAGCACCCGGGTGCCGCCGTCAGCGACCGTCACCTCGACCAGGGCCGGCAGAGCCAGCAGCAGGACGTCATCGACCGCCGCGAGCTGGGCGCGCACCTGGTCGACGGCTGCGGGGTCGCGCAGCGTGAGCACGACGACGGTGTCCCAGTCGCCACCGACGCTCGCGGCCGCCGCGTCGTGCGCGGCGGCCGCGCCGGGCAGCGGCAGCCGGAGCACGGGCAGCCAGGAACCGCGGCGACCGACCTCATCGGCCAGGCCTGGGACCGCGGCGCCGGCCTCGGCGAGCAGGCCGCGCGTGGCGTCGAGGGAGAAGTGCACGGCGTGCTGCCCGGACACCAGCGACACCTCGTCGCACACCGAGCGCACCGCGGCGAACCCGACGCCGAACCTGCCGACGGCGGCCACGCTCGCGTCGCGCTTGGCCGAGGCACGCAGGGACGCCAGCGATGCCACCCCGGCCGCGTCGAGGGGCGCCCCGGTGTTCGCAGCGACCAGCAGGGTGTCGTCGCCGGAGGCGGTCAGCCGGAGCAGCAGCCGCCCGACGACGCCGGCCCGTGCCGCGGCGTCCGCTGCGTTCTGGGCCAGCTCGACCACGACGCGGTCGCGGTAGTAGCCACGGGCGTGGTCCTCCTCGGTGTTCGCGTCCTCACGGAAGCGCACCGGGTGCTGCGCCCAGGCTGCGAGCGCCGCATCGCGCAGCGTCCCGGTCAGCAGCGGGTCGTTCACTCCTGGGCGGGCGCGTCGGTCGCGTCCGGCTCGGGGGTGACGTCCGGCTCCACCACCACCGCCGGCTCGGGGGTGACGTCGGGCTCCACCACCACCGCCGGCTCGGGCAGCACGATCTCCAGGTCCGAGTCGGCCGCCATCGGCGCCGGCGCGGGCCAGTCGGTGTGCAGGTTCGGCACGTCGGTCTCCGAGTGCGCACCGCACCCGTGGTCCACGCTCACCACGCCGCCGTCGTCGGGAGACCACTCGTTGGCGCAGACGCCGAAGAGGGTGCGCATCGAGCCGGCCATCAGCACAAGGAAGCCGCACGTCGAGCAGGGCTGCTCGGCCGAGACGGCGACCGGCGCCGTCGGGCCGTGCGACCCGGTGTACCAGCGCTCGGCGGCCTGTGACCGCCCCTCCCGGGAGAGCACCCTTTCGCGGCCCAGCCCCAGCTCGTCGATCGCCACGCGATCGGCGTCGACGTCCCCGGTGGCCGCGTATCCCGGGTCGAGGCGCTCGTCGTCGGGCAGATAGGACAGCGTGTCACCCGCACCGACGTCGCCCGGACGCAGCCGCTCCGACCAGGGCACCCACGGCGGCGCGAGGATCGCGTCGTCGCCGGGCAGGAGCTCCACCTCGCAGACCGTGACCGTGCGGCCGCGAGGAACCCGCGCAACCGTGACGGTCCAGTACCAGCCGCGATACCCAGGCGCCAACGAAGCGAACCGGTGCGCGACCAGACGCTCCCCCTCGAGGACGGTGCCGAGGTGCTCACCGACCAGGTCCGGCTGACCCGCGACCTGCTCGGCGGCCCTCCGGGCCGGCTCGATGGCGGTACTGAGCACCGCGTCAGCGGTCGCCGTTGCCATCAGGCGTCGAGGTCGTCGGCGACGGCGCGCAGCATGGTGGCCACCTGGCTGGCGCGCTTGGACTCGGGGTAGCGCCCGCGCCGCATGTTGTTCCCGACGGCGTCGAGCAGCTTGATCAGGTCCTCGATGATGACCGCCATGTCGTCAGCCGGCTTGCGCTGGGACTTCGTGATCGATGGCACCGGGTCCAGGACGTGGACGGACAGGGCCTGCGGGCCCCGTCGGCCGTCGGCAACGCCGAAGTCGACCCGCGTCCCGGGCTTGGGAGCTGTCACGCCCGCTGGTAGCGCCGAGGCGTGCAGGAAGACCTCGCCGCCGTCTTCGTCGGAGGCGATGAAGCCGAAGCCACGCTCGGCGTCGAACCACTTGACCTTGCCGGTGGGCACTGGGACCTCTGAGTGGTCGGGGCCGCCGATCGCGATGGCGGGCCACAGGGACTGTTGTCCCTCCCAGCGTATCGGCACGGCCGGTCCGGCTCACCCGGCCGCCGACGACCGCCTGCCGGTCCGGTCTCCCGGCGAGCGCCGGTACGTCACCCGCGCGTCACGAAGACGTCGCTCCTGACGACCCCACCGTCGTGCAGCAGCAGGTCACAAGGTGACGGCGATCGCGATGTTGGTGACCGTGAGCAGCCCGATCGTGGCCCACACCCACGTCGCGACCGCCGCCTTGCGATGACGCCAGGCGAGGACCGTGATGACCAGCAGGATCACCAGCTTGATGCCCACCTTGGTGTTGTCGACGGGGTCGTCCAGCGCCTGGTCCAGCCCGACCAGCGCCAGGCCCGTGACCAGCTGGGTGAGTGCGCCGTGCACCACCAGCGCGTCCACCCGCTTGGGGGTCTGCCGCATCTGGGCGAGCACGCCGCCGATGATCGCGGCGAGCCCCAGGAAGTGCAGGATCAGCACAACGTCCTTGAGGATCTCCACTGTCGTCTCTCCAAAGCTGGCAGGTGCATCCCGCCTGGTGCGGCACCGAATCTGATCATCCTCAGGACGGCGCGTGCGGTACCCGCATCGGCCGGACCGCTCGGGTGGGCCCGGGTCCAGGAGGTGCAGGCCCCGTATCGTAGTGCGGATGGGCTTCACACAGCACCTGCGCGCCCGCGGCGAGGCCGGACTTGCCGCGCTCCTGGACGCCCGGGGAGAGCTGGCCGCGCCCCCGCCGTCGTCGGTCCGCGCCCTTGCAGCGCGGGCAGCGGGACGCGCGAGCGTCGAGCGCACCATCGCAGCGTTGGACGCCCTCGCCCTGCAGTGCCTCGAGGCGGTTCTTGCCCTGTCCGGGACCGCCGCCCACCGGGACGGTCCGACCGCGGCCGCCGTCGCTGAGGCGCTGGGCACCGACGAGGAGACCGTCCGTCCGGCGCTGGAGCGCCTGCTGGATCGCGTCCTCATCTGGACCGAGACGTGGCCGGTGGCCGACGACGCAGCCATTCTCCCCGCACCCGGCGTTGAGGACATCCTCGGCCCGTACCCGGCAGGGCTGGGACCGACCCTGGCCACGACGCTGCACCGCAGGACACCGCAGGCACTCGAACGCCTCGCGGAGGAGACAGCGGCACCGGTCGCCCGCACGCCCGATGGTGCGCCCGTCGACCTCCCGGGAGCCCTCGCAGCGCACCTCGCCGGTCCGGGCACCATCGCCCACCTGCTCCAGCAGGGGCCGGCGGCGGCACGGCGGGTGCTCGACGCGCTCACCTGGGGTCCGCCGGTCGGGCAGGCCCCCCAGGGGACCCTCGAGGCACCCTCCCCCGCCCGCGCAGCCGTTCAGTGGCTGCTCCGGCACGGGTTGCTCGCCATGAGCGACGCCCAGCACGCGATCCTGCCGAGGGAGGTGGGCCTGGCGCTGCGGCACGGCCGCACCCATGCGGCCCCGGCGCTGCGGCCGGAGCCGGTCCCGGCTCGCCCGGACCGGGAGACCGTCGACGCCGACGGGGCGCGTCACGCCGAGGACGCGGTGCGCCTGGTCACCGCGCTGCTGTCCGTCTGGAGCGACCAGCCCGCCCCACAGGTGCGGTCCGGCGGGCTCGGCCTGCGCGAGCTGCGCCGGCTGGCCGCGCGCCTCGAGGTGCCCGAGAGCACGGCGGCGCTGGTCGTCGAGCTGGCCGGGGCGGCCGGTCTGGTCGCCGACGACGGGGACTCCCCCGCCTGCCTCGTCCCGACGACGGATGCCGACGACTGGCTGGCGGACCCGGTGCCCACCCGCTGGCAGACGCTCACCACGGCGTGGCTGCACTGCGACCGTGCGACCTGGCTGGTCGGCACCCGCGACGACGGCGGCACCACCCGGGCCGCCCTCGACCCGGAGCTGCGCCGGCCCTGGATCCCCCGCCTACGCTCCGCTGCCCTCGCCACGCTGGCCTCACCGGCGGACCCGCCAGCCACCCTGAGCGCCGAACAGGTGCTGGACGTGCTGCGCTGGACCACCCCGCGCAACCCCCCGATGCCGAACGCCGTCGACGCCGTCCTGACCGAGGCGACTCTTCTCGGGGTGCTCGGGGCCGGGGCCCTCAGCACCGCCGGCCGCGCCCTGCTCGAAGGCGCCGACGCCGCGACCGCCCTGCAGGACCAGCTCCCCGGCACGGTCGACGAGCTGCTGCTCCAGGGCGACCTCACCGGCATCGTGCCCGGCCGGCCCGGCGCCGAGCTGGCCCTGCTGCTGGACTCCGCCGCCCAGGTGGAGTCACGTGGGGCGGCCCTGGCCGTCCGGTTCACCGAGGCCAGCGTCCGGCGCGCCCTGGATGCCGGGCTGGCCGGGGAGGACCTCCTTTCCCGGCTCTCCCGGTTCGCGCGCAGCGGCGTCCCGCAGCCGCTGGAGTACCTGGTGCTGGACGTCGCCCGTCGCCACGGCCAGCTCCGGGTGGGGGCGGCGTCGTCGTACGTGCGGGCCGACGACCCCGCGCTGCTCGCCGGCCTGCTCGGCGACAAGGACCTCGCCGGCCTCGGCCTGTTCGCCCTCGCTCCGACGGTGCTCGCCGCCCAGGCGCCACCGGCGACGCTGCTGGCGGCGCTGCGCGACCGCGGGCTGGGTCCGGTGACCGAGGGCCCCGACGGCCAGGCGCTGGTGGCAGCGCGGCCGGCGCACCGGGTGCGGCCCCGCCGGTCCCGTCGCGCCGAACCCGTTCCCGACGCCGATGCGGCGGCGGCCCGCGAGCGGCGGCTGCAACGGCTTGCCGCTGACCTGTTCAGCGCCGACCGCCGTGCCCGGCACACCGCCGACGACGACGCGCTGCCCACCGACGACCCGTCCGCGCCGGCCCTGGCCCTCGGCCTGCTGCGCGAGGCGGCCGAGGAGCACCGACCGGTCTGGCTACAGCTGGTCGGACCCGACGGCACCGCGTCTCGACGCCGGGTGCGCCCGCTGCGGGTCGACGCGGGCCGCGTGCGGGTCCTTGACCTGGACCGGGAGGCGGAGCTGACCGTCGCCGTGCACCGCATCGTCGACGTGACACCGTGACGCGTGACTCCCTAGCGCCCGACTCCGTAGCACCCGACTCCGTGACGCCCGACGCCGTGACCCCCGACGCAGTGACCCCCGACCGAGGAGCCCGATGACCGACGGCCTTCCCGGCCCACTGATCGTCCAGAGCGACAAGACGCTGCTGCTGGAGGTGGACCACCCGGCCGCCGACGACTGCCGCCGGGCCATCGCACCGTTCGCCGAGCTCGAGCGCGCGCCGGAGCACATGCACACCTACCGGCTGACCCCGCTCGGACTGTGGAACGCACGCGCCGCCGGGCACGACGCCGAGCAGGTGGTCTCGGTCCTGCTGGCGTACTCGCGCTACCCCGTGCCGCACGCGCTGCTGGTCGACGTCGCGGAGACGATGGCCCGGTACGGGCGCCTGCAGCTGGTCAGCGACCCGGTGCACGGTCTGGTGCTGCACACCCTTGACCGAGCGGTGCTCGCCGAGGTGCTCCGGTCCCGGAAGGCGGCCGGGCTGCTGGGTGCACGGATCGACGCCGACGACGTCGCGGTGCACCCCAGCGAACGGGGCCGTCTCAAGCAGGTGCTGCTCGGCCTCGGCTGGCCGGTCGAGGACCTGGCCGGCTACGTCGACGGCGAGGCCCACCCGATCGACCTCGACCTGTCCACCTGGTCGCTGCGGCCCTACCAGGTGCAGGCGGTGGACAGCTTCTGGCACGGCGGCTCCGGCGTCGTCGTGCTGCCCTGCGGGGCGGGCAAGACGCTGGTCGGCACCGCCGCGATGGCCAGGGCGCGGAGCACCACCCTGATCCTGGTGACCAACACGGTGGCTGCGCGCCAGTGGCGGGACGAGCTGCTGCGCCGGACCACCCTCACCGAGGACGAGATCGGGGAGTTCTCCGGCGCCCGCAAGGAGATCCGGCCGGTCACCATCGCGACCTACCAGGTGCTGACCACCCGCCGGAAGGGCGTCTACACCCACCTGGAGCTGTTCGACGCGCGCGACTGGGGCCTGGTGATCTACGACGAGGTGCACCTGCTGCCGGCGCCCGTGTTCCGGATGACCGCCGACCTGCAGGCCCGCCGCCGGCTGGGGTTGACCGCGACCCTGGTGCGCGAGGACGGGCGCGAGGACGACGTGTTCACCCTGATCGGGCCCAAGCGGTTCGACGCGCCATGGCGGGACATCGAGGCCCAGGGGTGGATCGCCCCGGCCGAGTGCGTCGAGGTCCGGCTCACCCTGCCCGACGCCGAGCGCCTGGCCTACGCGACGGCCGAGCGCGAGGACAAGTACCGGCTGGCTGCGACGGCGTCGGGCAAGAACCGGGTGACCGAACGCCTGGTGGCCAAGCACGCCGACGACCAGGTGCTGGTGATCGGCCAGTACCTGGACCAGCTCGCCGAGCTGGCCGAGCACCTGGACGCGCCGTTGATCACGGGTGCGACGACGGTGCGGGAGCGGCAGCGGCTGTTCGGCGCGTTCCGGACCGGCGAGGTGTCGCGCCTCGTGGTGAGCAAGGTGGCCAACTTCTCGATCGATCTGCCGGAGGCCGCGGTGGCGATCCAGGTGAGCGGGTCGTTCGGCTCCCGTCAGGAGGAGGCCCAGCGGCTGGGCCGGATCATGCGGCCGAAGGCCGACGGCCGGACCGCGACCTTCTACACGGTGGTCTCGCGGGACACGGTCGACCAGGACTTCGCGGCGCACCGGCAGCGGTTCCTGGCCGAGCAGGGCTACACCTACCGGATCATCGACGCAGAAGACCTGGTCTGAACCGGGCGTCCACCTGGGCGGACGCGCACCAGATGCGTTGCAGGCGTGGTCGTCGAGGGTCGAGGATCGCGGTGTGCCCCTGCCTCCCCTGCTGACCCGCGCGCTCCGCACCCTGACGGCAACCGGCCTGGTCGTCGGCCTGACCGCTCCGGCGGTCGCACTCCCGGCCGAGCCACCCCAGGCGCTCCAGGACGAGATCACCGACACCGCTGGCGTGCTCGGTGACCGGACCGGTGACGTGCAGAAGGCCCTCGACCGGTTGGCCGCGCAGACCCAGTTCCAGCTGTTCGTGGTGTACGTGGACAGCTTCGACGACTGGGACCCGCTCGACTGGGCCGACGCGGCGGCGATCGACTCGAAGATGGGGATCGACGACATCGTGCTCGCGATGGCCGTGCAGGACCGTGCGTACGCGGTCTCGGTCGACCAGAACTTCGATCTGACCGACGCGCAGCTCAGCACCGTCGAGGCGGCCGTCGAGGACCGGCTCCGCACCGACGACTGGGCCGGGGCGGCGATCGCGGCCGCCGACGGCTACCGGGACGCCGCGGGCGGCGGGAGCGGTGCGGTGGGCGTCGCCGGCGGGTCCGGCGGCTTCCCGTGGGGCTTGCTCCTGGTGCTCGGCGGGATCGGCCTGGTCATCTGGCTGGTGGTCCGCTCGGGCCGCAAGAGCCGCGCGGCCGACCCGGCGTCCATGCCGATCGAGGAGCTCAACCGGCGCGCCGGCCCCGCCCTGGTGGCCGCCGACGACGCCGTCACGACGGCCGGGCAGGAGCTCGGCTTCGCGGAGGCCCAGTTCGGCGTCGAGGCGAGCCGGGTGTTCGGCGAGGTCCTGACGGCGGCGAAGCAGAAGGTCGGCCAGGCCTTCACGCTGCGCCAGCAGCTGGACGACTCCCAGCCCGAGCCCGAGGCGCAGCGCCGCGGGATGCTGACGCAGATCCTCCAGCTGTGCGAGGAGTCGACGGCGGCCCTGCGGGCACAGACGGCGGAGTTCGAGCGGCTCCGCGACCTGCAGGCGCGTGCACCCGAGGTGCTGGCCGAGACCGACCGCCGGGTCCAGGAGGCGGCCGCCCGGCTGCCCAGTGCCAAGGCGATCCTCGAGCAGCTGGCGGCCACCTACCCGGAGGCCGCACTTGGCACTGTCCGCGGCAACGTCACTCAGGCGTCGGCACTGCTCAGCGCCGCACGCACCGGCCTGACCGAGGGGCAGCAGGTGATCGGCAACGACCGAGGTGCCGCCGTCCGGCTGATCAGCACCGCCCAGGAGGCGGTCGGCCAGGCCGCACAGCTGCTGGACGCCGTCAACCGCGCCGGGCAGGACCTCGCCGAGGCGGGTGGACGGATCGACACCGCGCTGGCGTCGCTGTCCGCCGACGTCGCCGACGCCGATCGCCTGGCCCCCGCGGACCCGGCGGTCCGGGTTCCGGCCGACGCGGCCCGGGCGGCGCTGACGGCCGCGCAGAGCGAGCGCGCCACCGGAGACCCCTTGGCCGTGCTGCGCCGCCTGGGAGAGGCCGAGAGGGCCCTGGACGCCGCCCTTGCGCCGGCGCGGGCGCAGGCCGAGCAGGCCGAGCGGGCGCGCGGCCAGCTGTCCGGGCTGCTCGCCCGGGTAGTGGTTCACATCCGGGCGGTGGCCGACTTCATCGAGACCCGGCGCGGTGCCGTGGGGGCCGAGGCGCGCACCCGGCTCGCGGAGGCGTCCCGGCTGGCACAGGAGGCTCAGAACGCGACCGACCCGACCGCGGGCCTTGCGGCAGCCCAACAGGCCGAACAGCTCGCCATGCAGGCCCAGCAGCTGGCCGAGGCCGACGTCTCCGGCTGGCAGAACCGGCAGGGCCCAGGCATCGGTGGCGGCTCGGCGGGTGGGCCGTTCGGCGGGAACTCAGGGGCGCTCATCCTCGGGGGCATCCTGCTCGACCAGATGCTCGGCGGCGGACGCTCGCGCGGTGGCTTCGGCGGCGGCGGCGGGTTCGGGGGCGGCTCGCGCAGCGGCGGCTCGCGCAGCGGCGGCTCGCGCGGCGGCGGACGCCGGCCCGGGGGCATGGGCGGCTCGTTCGGCGGCACCCGTGGCCGCCGTGGGGGGGGCGGCCGCTTCTGATCTGTTAGACCTGACCAGCATCGATCACCCGCACTCACCGGAAGGCAGTCACGCATGGTTGAGAAGCAGACCGTCCTGGGCCGCATGGCCCAGCTCGCCAAGGCCAACATCAACGCGCTCCTGGACCGCGCCGAGGACCCGGAGAAGATGATCGACCAGCTCATCCGCGACTACACCAACTCGATCGCCGACGCCGAGGGCGCCGTCGCCCTCACCATCGGCAACCTGCGGATGGCCGAGGCGGACCACACGGCAGACCTTGCGGCGGCCGCTGACTGGGGTCGCAAGGCCCTCACCGCGTCCGCAAAGGCCGACCAGCTGCGCGCCGCCGGCACCGTCATCGACGCCGACCGGTTCGACGGCCTGGCCAAGGTGGCCCTGTCCAAGCAGATCTCCTACGAGAACGAGGCTCGGTCGGCCGAGCCGATGATCACCTCGCAGAACGACGTCGTCGACAAGCTCAAGACCGGCCTGGTCCAGATGAGGGAGAAGCTCGAGCAGCTGCGCAACAAGCGCGACCAGCTCGTCGCCCGGGCGAAGTCCGCCGAGGCCCAGTCCCAGGTGCAGGGCGCGATCTCCTCGATCAACGTGCTCGACCCGACCACCGAGGTCGCCCGCTTTGAGGACAAGGTGCGGCGCGAAGAGGCGTGGGTCGCCGGTCAGGCCGAGATCGCGGCGTCGTCGCTGGACGCCCAGTTCGAGGACCTCGAGACGGACGCCGCGTCCGCCGAGGTCGACGCTCGCCTCGCGGCGCTCAAGTCGGGCGGCGCACCCGCCTGAGCAGCTCCTGGCGGCCGTAGCCTCCGGGCGGCGGCCGTCAGGAGGTCCGACGTCCCGCACGGCGGGTTGTCATGATGTCGGCGGGCGTGGCCGGGGCTAAGATGACCGGTCGTTGTCCCCCGAGAGGAACAGACCCGACATGGGCGTCCACGATGTACCCCAGTGGTTGATCCCGGCCTGGGTCCGAACCTGCGTCGGCGCGGGCGCGACGGCCCCGCACCGCGAGATCGAGCAGGTCGGTGAGAACCTGCTGGCTCGATGGTCGGAACCCAGCCGGCACTACCACAACGCCCGCCACCTGGCCGACGTCCTCGCCCACGTCGACGAGCTCGCCGAGGAGGCCCACGAACCCGAGCTGGTCCGGCTCGCGGCCTGGTACCACGGTGCCGTCTTCGATGCCGCCGAGCGGGCCTCCTACGCCCATCGCGGTGGCGAGGACGAGCGTGCGAGCGCTGCGCTCGCGCGGCTCGAGCTGGGTGTCCTCGGCCTGCCGGAGAGGGCTGTCGACCGGGTGGCCGAGCTGGTCTCCGCACTCGACCGGCACGCCCCGATGGGCAGCGACGACGACTGCGCCGTCCTCTGCGACGCCGACCTCGCGATGCTCGCCGCCGAGCCACAGCGGTACCGGGCGTACCTGGCTGACGTCCGCGCCGAGTACTCGCACCTGCCAGTCGAGGAGTTCGTCCGGGCCAGGATCGCCATCCTGCGCCGGCTCCGGGAACGCCCCCAGCTGTTCGCCAGCCCGATGGGGCGGTTCTGGGAGGAGCCCGCCCGGCAGAACCTCGACGCCGAGCTGCAGCGTCTGGAGCGGGAGCTCGCCGCGATCGGGGCCGCTGCGCAGGCTGCGGACGCGGCGAACGGACCCGACGCCACCGACGCCACCGACGCCACCGACGCCGGCTCGCGGCTCGGCTGACGCCACCGACGCCGGACACCGCGCGTCACCGCCTGCATCCACAACGCGCCGTCGTCCCGCTGGCTCCCCAGGGCGGACGGCCCGGCTCCCACCGCAGGTCTCGGCGTCCGTACCGTCACGGCCCCCGACACACTCCAGGAGGAACCGTGAGCAGCTACGAGGTCGACAGCGCGCAGATGGCCCAGGCCAGCGCGGCGGCAGGGGCGTCCGTCGGCGCCATCCGCACCGAGGTCGGCGCACTGATGCGCCACCTGACGGACCTGCAGGCCGGATGGCGAGGTGGCGCCGCGACCGCCTTTGCGGGCGTCGTTGGCGACTGGGCCGCCACCCAGCAACGCGTCGAGGCCAGCCTCGACCAGATCACCGCGGCCCTTGCACAGGCCGCCCAGCACTACGCCGACGCCGAGCAGCAGGCCTCACGGCTGTTCCTCCGCTGAGCCACCGCGGAGCGGGCACCGCAGGCAGGACGACGTCCCCGCCTGGTTCAATCACCCGATGGACCGCAGTCCCGCGCCGGAGCGGTGTCGATGACCGTCCTGGTGGACCCACCGATCTGGCCGCGACATGGCCGCCTCTGGGGCCACCTGGTCAGTGACACCTCGCTGGCGGAGCTGCACGACCTGGCCTCCCGAACGGGCATCCCGAGTCGCGGCTTCGACCGCGACCACTACGACGTCCCGGCCGAGCGGTACGACGAGCTGATCGGTCTCGGGGCGGTTCTGGTGGACTCCCGCGAGCTGGTACGCCGGCTACGCGCCTCCGGCCTGCGGGTCCCGGCCCGCGATCGGCACTGACCAGCCCGCGTGGCCCGCACCGACGACAGCGGCCCAAGCCCCGACAGCGGCCCAAGCCCTGACAGCGGCCCAAGCCCCGACAGCGGCCCAAGCCCCGACAGCGGCCACGACAACGCACGGCGGGCGCCTCCCGAGGGAGACGCCCGCCGTGCGTGCGTACGTGGTCAGGCCTGGATCAGAAGTCCATCCCGCCCATGCCGCCGTCGCCGCCGCCCTGGTTCTGCGGGTGCCGCTCCGGCTTCTCGGCGATCACGACCTCGGTGGTCAGGAACAGTGCCGCGATCGACGCCGCGTTCAGCAGCGCCGAGCGGGTGACCTTGACCGGGTCGTTCACGCCCGCGGCGAGCAGGTCCTCGTACACGCCGGTCGCGGCGTTGAGGCCGTGCCCGGCCGGGAGGTTGCGCACCTTCTCAGCCACGACCCCGCCCTCGAGACCGGCGTTGATCGCGATCTGCTTGAGCGGCGCGTCGATGGCCAGCTGGACGATGCGAGCACCGGTGGCCTCGTCACCCTCGAGCTCGGTGATGCCACTGGTGGCGAACGCGTCCTTGCCGGCCTGGATGAACGCGACGCCACCACCGGGGACGATGCCCTCCTCCACGGCTGCCTTGGCGTTGCGCACCGCGTCCTCGATGCGGTGCTTGCGCTCCTTGAGCTCGACCTCGGTCGCCGCCCCGGCCTTGATGACCGCGACGCCGCCGGCCAGCTTGGCCAGCCGCTCCTGCAGCTTCTCGCGGTCGTAGTCGGAGTCGGTCGACTCGATCTCGGCCCGGATCTGGGCCACCCGGCCCGCGATCTGCTCCGAGTCTCCCTGACCCTCGACGACGGTGGTGTCGTCCTTGGTGACGACCACCTTGCGGGCCTGGCCGAGCAGCTCAAGGCCGGCGTTCTCCAGCTTCAGACCGACGGTCTCGGAGATGACCTGGCCACCGGTCAGGATGGCCATGTCCTGCAGCATCGCCTTGCGGCGGTCGCCGAAGCCCGGTGCCTTGACGGCGACGGACTTGAAGGTGCCGCGGATCTTGTTGACCACCAGGGTCGCCAGGGCCTCGCCCTCGACGTCCTCGGCGATGATCAGCAGCGGCTTGCCGGCGCCGATGACCTTCTCGAGCAGCGGCAGCAGGTCCTTGACGCTGCCGACCTTGGACTCCACGAGCAGGACGTAGGCGTCCTCCAGGACGGCCTCCTGGCGCTCGGCGTCGGTCACGAAGTACGCCGACAGGAAGCCCTTGTCGAAGCGCATGCCCTCGGTGAGCTCGAGCTCCAGGCCAAGGGCGCTGGACTCCTCGACGGTGATGACACCCTCGTTGCCGACCTTGTCCATGGCCTCGGCGATCAGCTCTCCGATGGCGACGTCGCCCGCGGAGATGGCGGCCGTTGCGGCGATCTCCTGCTTGGTCTCCACCTCCTTGGCGTTGTGCAGCAGCGCAGCGGTCACGGCCTCGACGGCCTTCTCGATGCCCCGCTTGAGGGCAATCGGGTTGGCGCCGGCGGCCACGTTGCGCAGGCCCTCGCGCACCAGCGCCTGAGCCAGCACGGTGGCCGTCGTGGTGCCGTCGCCGGCGACGTCGTCGGTCTTCTTGGCGACCTCCTTGACCAGCTCGGCACCGATCTTCTCGATCGGGTCCTCCAGCTCGATCTCCTTGGCGATGGACACGCCATCGTTGGTGATCGTGGGAGCGCCCCACTTCTTCTCGAGGACGACGTTGCGGCCCTTCGGGCCGAGAGTGACCTTGACGGCATCGGCCAGGGCATTCATGCCCCGTTCCATGCCGCGACGGGCCTCCTCGTCATAAGCGATGATCTTGGCCATTCGGATGGATCCTCCGGTAGTGGCGGGTGGCTGGCCGCGGTGCCCGCGACGGGCGGCCCGAACCGAGTGCGGTCACGTCCCGCCGTCGGCCCAGGCCTCACCAGGACCAGGTGTTGCTGTCACTCTCACGTCGAGAGTGCTAAGGCGATTATTGGCACTCAGACCCCGAGAGTGCAAGGCGGCGGCCGATCCGTGCACGGCCACGCCACGGGCGTTGCGGGCTCCCGATCACGGACTTCGGGCTAGACCGCCGCGTAGTCCCCCGCGAGGACCACGACGATGCCGTCGGGCGCGAGCTCGGCCGACTCCTGCACGGTGGCGATGCCCAGCGTGCTGGCCACGAGCTGCGCGGTCGTGATGTCGGCGGGCAGCTGGTAGTACACCACCGACGCTGCCGGGTCCGGCGCGTCCCAGTTGTCCGTGGTGACCGAGGTGAAGCCGGCCGTCTCGAGCCGGTCCCGACCGTTGCCGGCGAGCCCTGAGGTGGTGGTCGCGTTGAACACCAGGACGGTCCGGGTGGGGTCAGCCGGCGGCACGGGTGGTGGCTCGACGGTCGGCTCCACCGTCTCCTCCGGCGCGGCCGTCTCGGTCGGGTCCCCCGTCGCGTCGGTTGCCTGGTCCGACGGTGCGGCACCCGTGTCGGACTGGTCGTTGCCTCCCAGGCCCGGCCAGTCGGACAGCCAGGTCACCGCTCCGTAGGCCAGAGCCGGGAACACCAGCAGGACGACGACGAACGGCCACCACCTGCTCCAGCGCGACCGTGCGGCACGGTGCACCCCGCGGGGGCCACCGGCTCGGGCTGCGGCGTCGAACTCGTCGGCCGGGAAGGGATAGGCGCCGGATCTCACGGCGGACAGGCTAGCGCGCTCAGCCCTGTGTCAGCCGTCGATACCCAGTCGGCGCGCTGTTCGTGCGCGCTGACGCGAGGTACGCATCCTGCGCAACCGCTTGATCAGCATCGGGTCGTGGGCGAGCGCGGCGGGCGAGTCGATCAGCGCGTTGAGCACCTGGTAGTACCGGGTGGCCGACATCGCGAAGAGCTCGCGGATCGCCTGCTCCTTTGCCCCGGCGTACTTCCACCACTGCCGCTCGAAGGCGAGGATCTGCTGGTCGCGGTCCGAGAGGTCGACCGTCGCGGCACCCAGGCTGGTGGCCAGCGCTGCGGCCTGGTTGTCCATCCGTGGTCCTCCACTGCGGTGCATCCGGCACTGTGCGGTGCGTACCGGGCCATCGTAGCCGCCGAATCACATAGGTGTCATTACCCGGTTCGGGCGTGCGGCGGCCCGGCTCACCACGCGACAGCCCGGCTCACCCGGACGCGCCTCGCGTCCTCGATCAACCCCGAGCAGGGCGAGCTGCGGCTGGATGCTCACCGTGTGCGCGTGAGAGTCGGGCGCCACCTCACCGCCGCGAGTCCGGGCAGTGTCCTGCGCTCCTCCGGTCGAGGCTGTCGGGGCATCTGGGGCCCGCACCGCGACGGGGCGTTGCCCTCCCGGGGGCGAGGCGCCCGCCGGCGGCCCACCGGGCGCCACGCCCCACGGCGGCCCGGCCGAAGCGACCGGCACGATCGAAGCCGCGACCGCGGCCGGCAGGGCCCCGGCTCGACCATCCGGCAGGGCCCCGGCTCGACCATCCGGCGGTCCCCCGGCTCGACCATCGGGCGGTCCCCCGGCAACGACCGTCCCGTCCGGCAGCGCGAACGTGTAGCGCATGCGTGGGGTCCCCACCGGGCACTCGGCCGGATCGACGACGTGCCGGGTAATGGTCAGGTCGAGGCGGTGGACCTCGTGATGGTGGAAGGAGCATGCGAGGGCCCCATCCCGCACAGACGTCTCGCCCCCGTCGCGGTCCCACCACCTGATGTGGTGGACCTCGCACCACCGGGCCGGCGAGTCGCAGGACGGCCAGACGCACCCGCGGTCGCGCGCGATCACCGCACGGCGCTGCGCACCCGAGTAGGTGCGGGCGGTGCGACCGAGGTTGACCGGCTCATCGGCCGCGTCCCGCACGATCCGGGTGAGCTCGCAGTCGCACAGGGCCCGGGCGATCTCCGACGGCGGCACGGGCGTGCCGTCCTCGAGCGTGGCCGGCGGCATCGGCGCCCCGATGGGCCCGCCCCGCCGAGACGTCCGCAGTCCCGCCCACGTCTCGGCCGACATGAGGAAGGACACGTGCGGTCGGACCGCAGCGCCCGACCCGGTCTCCGGCATCGCGAGGACCTTCTCCGCGATCGTCTGCAACGCGTCCGCCCGTCGTTGCTCAGGGGACCTCTCATCGTCGGTCGCCGGCTGCCCAGACACGGCCTCGAGGGCCAGGCGGAGGCGGTGCCCCGCCATCCGATCAAGCTGCCCGCTGATCCTGGTCCCCGTCTGCGTGTCTGCGAGGTGCAGGAAGCGGGCGGCACGCTGGGCCTGATGGCTGCGCTCCAGCGCCACGGAGTCGAGGGTGGCCGCCCAGAGCGCCATCGACCTGGTGAACCTCCCCGCGTCCAGCCGGCGAGCCAGACCCAGGACCTCGGCCTGCCCCTGCGCCGAGGCCAGGGCCTGCCGCACCGGCGCGGACCCCGTGGCCGCAACCTTGGCGACCACGCCGACGTGCTCGACGCTGACCTGGCCCAGCTCGGCGGCACGGCGCATCTCGGGCATCGCGACCAGGGCGTCAGCACAGCGCACCTCCCTGAACGCCGCACCCATGCCCGACCGGGAGGTGCGCGCCCGCCACGCCTCGAACGAGGGGTCTCCGGCGTGCTTCCACCCCCCACCGTCCCGCTCGGCGATCAGCAGGTCGGCACGCACCGACGTCAGCACCGTTATCGCCCGGTCCAGCTCACCGATCAACCCGGCCCGACCGGACGCCGACCACGTGCGGGCACCACCGGCCGCCTCGGCCACAGCCAGCACGGCCGCACGCAGGTCCGGGCTCGGACATGTGCCCGCACCCTCGCCCGCTATGGCCAGCGTCGTCACCGCCCCGACCTCCTCCGATTCGTACTGGTGTTCGATACCAAGGCTAGCAGACCGCCCGAACCAGCACAATCCGCCGCGTTGACTCATGAGAGATCTCCGCGTGGGTCGATACGTTGCCTCGTTCGGGAACCTCCGCTTGTCCGGGGTGTCGCTGATGGTGGGGCGGTTGGTCGGGGTACGCCCGGCGGATGGGTCTTTCGATGAGTCAGCGG
>JBBRCL010000046.1:0-21559 GCA_038204895.1 Actinomycetales bacterium
GAGTTCCTTCGGCCCGAACTCGGCAGCCTGGGCGACCAGGTGTGCCTCGGCCCGGGCGACGGTGTCCGCATCCACGCTCGCGGGCAGTGCGGTGATCACGCGGTGGATGACGTGGGCCTGCGCCAGCGTCGCGTCCCCTTCGCGCATCGCCGAAGCCAGGACCGGGTGGTCGCGGTCCAGTGCGGTCGCGAGCGCGAGGTCGGCGCGGGCCTCGGCGAACCGGGTGCGGGTCGTCTTCGCGAGCCACCCGGCAGCGTCCTTCGCCGCAGTCTGCTCGGCAAGGTCGCCGGCGGCGGCCAGGATCCGCAGCCGCAGCTCGGCCAGCTGGCCCTCGGCGCGCACCAACCCGACCAACGCGGCAGCCTTGTCGTCGGTCGACATGAACGTCGGATTCACCGTCGCCACGCCCTTGAGCGAGGCCGAGATGTCAGTGGCACACGCCACGATCGGATGCATCACGGGCGGCCTCCTCTCGACGACGGTTCATCACGCTTACGCGTGACTCACAACGGTCGTCGCTCCTGGAGGCCCCGACACCGGGACTATTACTCACCCTCGCAACTCGCCCCACCAGCTCGGCATTTCGACTACCCGGTGACTTCATGGAACGTGACATCTACGCTACCGGAACAGGCGTGCGTTCGCAAGTATGTTCGAACCAATATGGCTGTCGCAGCGGGGCGGTCCAGCACTGGCAGTCTGGCGTCGAACAGATGTGATCATGGGGCCGAGTGGATGAGCGAGGCGCGACACGACGCATGGGAGGACCACAGATGTTGGTAGCCGAAGCCCAACGCGACGTTCGCCGCGTCTACTCCGGCGGCTTCTACGGCCAACTGGTATCAGCGGCGGTGTGGCTGTCAGCCGCCGCAGTGGCCACGTGGATCTCCACCACGCTTTCGGTGGCCGTGCTGTTCCTCGGTGGAACATTGATCTTCCCGCTCACCTGGCTCGTCATCCGGATGACCGGGCGCCCCGCATCTCTACCTAGTGGGCATCCCATGACAGCCCTGGCGATGCAGATCGCGTTCACCGTGCCCATCGGTTTCGTGGTCGTGGTGGCGATGCTGGCCGGTCGCGGCGAGCTCTTCTTTCCGGCGGGCATGGTCGTCGTCGGCGCCCACTACTTGCCCTTCACCTTCCTCTACGGCATGCGGATGTTCACCTACCTCTCCATTGCCCTGGTCGTGCCGGGTCTGCTTCTCCTGGTGTGGGTCCCCGCACCCTTCGCCAGTGGTGGCTGGATCACCGGTGTGGTTCTGGTGGTCTTCGCCTTCCTCCTGCGCATGAGCGCCGACTCCATGAACCGCCCTGAGCATCCTCACGACCACTGAGGGCAACGATGGACATCACTTCGCGCCATGGGAGACGTCAGGAAGCTTCCGCGCTGCGAACACCCCCACGATCCCCATGCCTGCCAGGAACAACAGCGCCCACTCCACCGCTGCGATGGCCAGCAGAGAGCTGATGCCTCCGACCACCAGCAGGATGACGCCCAACGCGGAGTTCGACACGGCGACGTACGTGGTGCGCTGATCCCCTTCGGCCATGTCCACGACATAGGTCTTGCGTCCCACCCGCACACCGGTGTGCAGGAGCGTCAGCAGGAAGTAGCAGCCGACGAAGATGGGGTCGGCCCACCCCGATTCCTCGGAGAAGGCCGGCAACGACACGACCACCACGAGGGCCAGGATCACGGCGGACGCCAGCGCGGCACCGACGCTCATCAGGTTGGCGCTCGAGCGGTCGGCCCACCGCCCGAAGATCCCGCCACCGAGCAGGGCCGCAAGCCCTGAGGCGATGATGAAGCTCCCCAACCCGGCCAGCCCCTCCGTCCCCGAGCTCACCGCCAGAGTCACCACGAACGGCGGACTCAACGCGGAGACGAGCAGAAGGGAGCGCACGGTCACGAACAGCCTGAAGTCGCGGTCGTCTCGCAGGAGCGCCCAGTTCTGGGCGGACCGGCTCGGCTCCTGCCGATCGGCGCCAGAGCCATCGTCATGGACCGGACTCGGCGCCACCTCGAGGTCGGCCGGCTCGCGGATGCCGGCGTACACGGCGGCGACCCCGACCCAGCAGGCGGCTCCGCCGGCCAACAACCAGGCGAGCTGATCGGCCTGGAGATCTACGCCGCCGAAGAGACGGATGCCGAGTCCGAGGGTGAGGGCGACCAGCCCGGACGCGATCGTCGCCAGCCCGTTGATCTGACCCCGCTGCCCCTTGGGCACGGTGCGGCCCTGCACGTCCTTGGAGGAGATGGAGCCCAGACAGCGACCCAGGGAGAAGATGGCCAGGGCGGCCACGATCACCAGCCCGGCCGCCAGCCCGCTCCCCACGGCGGCGGTCATCGCCATGGCTGCGACCGACATCGCCTGGATCACCGCGCCGGTGACGAACACCCACTTGCGGTGACGCACCCGCAGGACCAGCGGTGTCAGGAAGGCCTGGGGCAGCATCGAGCCCGACTCCCGGATGGGCACGAGCACACCAGCCAGCGCCGGCGGCACCCCGAGTGCGTGGAAGAGCCACGGCAACACGGTCGAGGCCTTGGTCGCCTGGTCACCAGAGGACTGCAGAGCGTGAGCGGCGATCAGGCGCAGGGCGTTGGGAGGTACGTCGGCGCGCACCTCGTCCGGCAGCTCGCGCTCGACCTCGAGGTCACGCTTCACCAGTGCGGAGTACAGCTTCTCCCCGTTGCCCACCCCGCGAGCCTATGGCGACGTCCACGGTGATCCAGGGCCCACGTCAATGTCTGACGACGGGATCGGTCACCACACGGCCGTGCTCTGCTTCCTCTTCGTCGTCTTCCAGGCCGTCGCGGAAGACGACCCCTGTCACAATCCACGTATGGCGGGACGAGCACATCCTGGAGTCGATGCCTACCTCGCACAGCTGCCCCCGTGGCAGAAGTCGACATGCGAGCAGCTACGCGCAGCGATATGGGACGCCGACGCCGACATCGAAGAGACGATCAAGCGAACCGTGCAGCCCTACTTCATCCTTCAGGGGAATGTCTGCGCACTTCTGGCGACCAAGGACCACATCAACCTCTTCCTCTACGATCCGACCGTCACCGACCCCCATGGCCTCATCAACCAAGGACACGCCAACGCGACCGGCCGGGCGATCCAGGTCTACGAACACGATGAGATCAACCGGGACGCACTGCTCGAGATCCTGCGCGAGATCGTCGCTCACAACAGACAAGGCGGATGGCGCCGGCTCAGCCGACCGTGAGATGCCGCTCGCGCGGTCGTCAGGACTGCGGGGCGCCTGCGATGTTGACCAGCCAGCTGATCCCGAAGCGGTCGAGGAACATCCCGAACTCGTCGCCCCACGGCGCGGGCTCGAGCGGCTGCCTCACCTCGCCACCCGCGGACAGTCCGGCGAACCAGCCGCGCAGCTCCTCGGCGTCCTCCTGACCGCCGGACAGGCTCACCGAGACGTTGTCGCCGAAGGTCACCTGCACCATCTCCGGCGGCGCGTCGGCGCCCATCAGCACGATGCCACCGGCCGTCTCGAGCTGGCCGTGCATCACCTGGGTGGCCATCGGGCCCTCGGTGCCCATGTCGCCGAAGGTCATCACGTTGAGGACACCCCCGAGCACGGACTGGTAGAACTCCATCGCCTCGCGCGCCCTGGCGTCGGGGAAGTTGAGGTAGGGATTGAGCGTCGTCATGGGGTGCTCCTCTCGTGGTGGTCTCCACGGTAGGAGATGCCCCCGACACTGCGGAAGGGCCGAGACGCAGCGACGCCCCGCCGAGCGTGTCGGCGGGGCGTCGCGTCCTGTCGGTCGTCGTCGGTCAGGAACCGGTGACGGCCTGGTCGAGGTTGCTGACGGAGGCCTCGAGCTGCGACTGGGAGACGAGCGGGAAGCTGAGCTTGGAGAGCAGCTCCTGGTCGGTCACGTTGCTCCAGTCGTAGGTGTGGCGCACCGTGGTGGCGTCGGAACCCTGGGCCTCCAGCTCCCACACCCACTGCCACCCGGGGGGCTCCTGTCCGGCGGGGGCGGTCTGCCACGCAAGCAGCTGGTTCGGCGAGTAGCCGGTGACGTGGTTGTCGGTCTGGTAGTCGCCGCCCATGTGCGGGCCCGACATGTCCATCGTGAAGACGTCGCCGACCTGCTGGATGCGGTTGGAGCCGACATCACCCTTCACGAAACCCGAGCCGTCGAGTTCGACGTGGCGCTGCGGGTTGCTGAGCACGTCGAAGACGGCTGCGGTCGGAGCCTGGATGGTGCGCTCCACGGTGATCTTGGTGTCGTTCTCGGTTTCACTCATCACTCGACCATGTCCGCGATCTCGGGCTCTGGCAACCCCTGTCGGGGTGGGACGCCGGTCAATCCGATCCCGTGTGCCCGCGCAGCAGCTCGCCGAAGGGCGTCACCTCATCAGCGACGCGCGTCCCGGACGTACGACGTGGGCGCGCGGCCAGGTCGGGCGCGAAGCCGCCGACGCCGTAGCCACCCTGGCTCAGCACCGCCGACGCGAGCTCGGCCGAGGCACGCGCGATCCGGTCGGACAGGCCGTGCGAGCCGAAGTCCTCAGTCGCGGCGAAGACGCCGGTCGGTACGACGACCGCACGCAGGTAGGTGAACAACGGGCGCATCGCGAAGTCGAGCATCAGGGAGTGCCGGGCACTGCCGGCCGTCGCGCCGACCAGGACCGGCGTCCCGTTCAACGCGTCGGGGTCGAGTGCATCGAAGAACATCTTGAACAACCCGCTGTAGCTGCCGTTGAAGACCGGCGTCACGGCGATCAGGCCGTCGGCCGCCGAGACCCGCTCCCTCAGCTCGGTGAGGCGCGGCGTCGGGATGCCACCGGTGACCATGAAGGTGGCCAGCTCACCGGCCACCTCGCGGAGCTCGATGAAGTCCATCTCCACGTCCTCACCCCGCGCAGTGACCTGGCCGGTCGTCGCCTCGGCGATCTGGTCGGCCAGCAGCCGGGTGGACGACGGGACGGTCAGCCCCGAGGTCACCACGACGACTCGACGGGTCATGCTGTGGCCCGGTCTCGTGACGGGCGCTGCGCGCCCTCCTCGACCAACGTGGCCTGCGCCGGCTCGACGAGGTGGTGCGGCGCGTCGGGGCCGGCTGCCACGAGCGAGGCGTGGGTGGGCGGGTCGCTCGGCACGTGGGCCGGGCGACGGCGCTCGAACTCCGCGCGCAGGACCGGCACGACCTCGCTGCCGAGCATCTCCATCTGCTCCATCACCAGCGACGTCGGCAGGCCGGCGTGGTCGATGAGGAAGAGCTGGCGCTGGTAGTCACCGACGTAGTCGGCGAAGCCCAGGGTGCGCTCGATGACCTGCTCGGTGGTGCCGACGGTCAGCGGCGTCATCTTCGTGAAGTCCTCCAGCGACGGGCCGTGGCCGTAGACCGGGGCGTTGTCGAAGTAGGGCCGGAAGGTGCGCTTGGCCTCCGCCTCGGTCGCGCCCATGAAGACCTGTCCGCCGAGACCGACGAAGGCCTGGTCGGCGGCGCCGTGACCGTAGTGCTCGAAGCGACGGCGGTAGAGCTTCACCATCGCCTCGGTGTGCTCCTTGTTCCAGAAGATGTGGTTGTGGAAGAAGCCGTCGCCGTAGTACGCCGCCTGCTCGGCGATCTCGCTGCTGCGGATCGACCCGTGCCAGACGAAGGGCGGCGTGCCGTCGAGCGGCGCCGGCGTGGAGGTGTAGCCCTGCAAGGGCGTACGGAACTCGCCCTGCCAGTTGACGACCGGCTCGCGCCACAGCTTGCGGAGCAGGTGGTAGTTCTCGACCGCCAGCTTGATCCCGTCGCGGATGTCCTTGCCGAACCACGGGTAGACCGGACCGGAGTTGCCGCGACCCATCATCAGGTCGACGCGGCCTCCGGAGAGGTGCTGCAGGAAGGCGTAGTCCTCCGCGATCTTCACCGGGTCGTTGGTGGTGATCAGCGTGGTGCTGGTGGAGAGGAGCAGCTTCTCCGTCTGGGCCGCGATGTGGGCCAGGTGGGTCGTCGGGCTGCTGACGACGAACGGCGGGTTGTGGTGCTCGCCGGTCGCGAAGACGTCCAGGCCGACCTCCTCCGCCTTGAGCGCGATCGCGACCATCGCCTGGATGCGCTCGTGCTCGGTGGGCGCGCGGCCGGTGGTGGGGTCGGGGGTGACATCCCCGACGGAGAAGACGCCGAACTGCATCACGAGAGCTCCTTGGCGGTTCTGCTACAAGTTTCAACCATCTGACCGGGGGCAACATCGCGTGCCCCCCACCTATTCCCGCACGCCCCGCCCGACGCCGCAGCCCGGCGTCAGTCCAGCGAGACGAGCAGCTCGGTGTCCCCCGCCGAAGCGACGACCTCCCGACCCCGCTCGGCGGTCCCCCATGGACCGGTCACCCACCGGAGCCGCCAGGCGCCCAGCGCCTGCACCCCCTGGTCGACCGTCGCGCGGACCACGCCGCCGTCCCGCCGAACGCGCACCCGAGCCGCAACCGCGCCGTCGGCCAGGGCACGGTCGGGCCGGTCCTCGTACGCCCCCACCGGCACGACGGCGCCGGGTCGCACCAGCAGTGGCAGGCTGTCGAACCCGTGCCGCTCGCGCACCCACCGCGGTCCCTGGACGACCTCACCGGTCAGCAGGTGGGTCCACGCCCCGTCCGGCAGGTAGTAGGTGACGTCCCCGTCCGCGGAGAACACCGGCGCGACCAGCAGGTCCGGCCCGAGCAGGTACTGGGTGTCCAGCGTCGCGCAGGTCGGGTCGGCGAACTCCAGCAGCATCGCCCGCATCATCGGCACGCCCTGCTCGTGCGCCTCCACCGCGGCGGCCCACAGGTAGGGCATCAGCCGCAGCTTGAGCCGGGTGAACCGGCGCAGCACGTCGACCGCCTCGTCGTCGAAGTCCCACGGGACCCGCATCGTGCCGCTGCCGTGCAGCCGGCTGTGCGAGGAGAGCAGGCCGAACGCCACCCAGCGCTTGAAGACCTCCGGCGACGGGGTGCCCTCGAAACCGCCGACGTCGTGGCTCCAGAAGCCGAAGCCGCTCAGGCCGAGGCTCAGCCCACCGCGCAGGCTCTCCGCCATCGACACGAACGACGACTCGCAGTCCCCACCCCAGTGCACCGGGAACTGCTGGCCGCCGGCGGTGGCCGACCGGGCGAAGACCACCGCCTCCCCCACGCCCCGTTCCGCCTGCACCGCCTCGAAGACCGTGCGGTTGTACAGGTAGGAGTAGTAGTTGTGCATCCGCTGCGGGTCCGAGCCGTCGTACCAGACGACGTCGTCGGTGGGGATCCGCTCGCCGAAGTCCGTCTTGACGCAGTGCACGCCGTTGCGCAGCAGGGTGGTGACCTTCCCGGCGTACCACTCGCGCGCCGCCGGGTTGGTGAAGTCGACCAGGCCCATCCCGGCGACCCACATGTCCCACTGCCAGACGTCGCCGTCCGGCCGACGGACCAGGTAGCCGGCCTCGGCGGCCTCGGCGAACAGCGGCGACGCCTGACCCAGGTACGGGTTGATCCACACGCTCACGTGCAGGCCGCGCTCGGCGAGACGGGCCAGCATCGCGGCGGGGTCCGGGAACACCTCGGGGGCCCACTCGAAGTCGCACCACTGCAGTGGGCGCATCCAGTAGCAGTCGAAGTGCAGCACGCTCAGCGGCAGGTCCCGCTCGGCCATCTGCTGCACGACGTCGGTGACCGTCGCCTCGTCGTAGTCGGTGGTGAACGACGTGGACAGCCACAGGCCGAACGACCACAGCGGCGGCAGCGCCGGCCGCCCGGTCAGGCCCGTGTACCGGCGAAGGACGTCCTTGGGGCTCGGTCCGTGGATCACGTAGTACTCGAGCTCCTGGCCGGGCACCGTGAACTGCACGCGGGAGACGACCTCGGAGGCGACCTCGAGCTCGACCCGGTCTGGCGAGGCGATGAACACCCCGTAGCCGGCGTCGCTCAGGTAGAACGGCACGGTCTTGTACGCCTGGTCGCTGGCGGTGCCGCCGTCGGCGTTCCAGGTGTCGATCACCTGGCCGTTCTTCACGAACGGCGTGAACCGCTCGCCGAAGCCGTACACGTGCTCGCCAACGCCGAGCGCGAGGCGTTCGATCATGTGGTGCGCGCCGTCGGGGTCCGTGACCGCACCCAGGCTCTTGGACCCGCTGTCGGTCAGCACCCGGCCCTCGGCCTCGAAGGTCACGCGCCAGGTGTCGGTGTCGATGCGGGCGGTGAGGTCACCGGAGGTGAGGCTCACCTGATGCTCGTCCTGCTCGACGACGACGGCGGTTGCCGTCGGGCTCAGCTCGAACGCGGGGGTTCGTGGCCGGCCGCCGAGCAGGTGTGCGGCCTGGTCAGCGCGATCACCGTCACCGAGTCGTCGAGCACGGTGACGTCGAGCACCTGCACCGGGTGCAGCACGCGCCAGCCGTCACGGATCAGCCAGTAGCCGTCGTTGACCTTCATGGTGGCCATCGAACCGCATCGGCGGGCCGGGCGCCCCGGTCACCCGCGGTGCTTGCGAGGCGCCGCGCCGGCGTCGAACCCGAACGGCAGCTCCAGCCGGTTGGCGGCGAGCAGCGCGCCGTCGGCGAGCAGCTCCGACGTCGGCCCGTCCGCCACGATCCGCCCGTGGTTCATCACCAGCGCGCGAGGGCACAGCTCGAGCGCGTACGGCAGGTCGTGGGTGACCATGAGCAGGGTGATCCCGAGCGCCACCAGCACGTCGGCGAGCTCCCGCCGGCTCGCCGGGTCCATGCTCGCCGACGGCTCGTCCAGCACCAGCACCTCCGGGTGCATGGCCAGCACCGTGGCGAGTGCCACCCGGCGACGCTCCCCCAGACTCAGGTGGTGCGGCGGCCGGTCGACGACGCCCGCCATGCCGACGTCGTCCAGGGCCGCCGCCACCCGGTCGGCCAGCTCGGCGCCGCGCACCCCGTAGTTGGCCGGCCCGAACGCCACGTCCGCTCCCACGGTGGTCATGAACAGCTGGTCGTCCGGGTCCTGGAACACCACGCCCACCCGGCGCCGCACCTCGGCGAGGGTGTCCGCCCGCACCTCAAGCCCGGCGATGCTCACCCGGCCGGCGTCGGGGGTGAGGATCCCGTTGAGGTGCAGCACGAGCGTCGTCTTGCCCGCACCGTTCGGTCCGAGCAGGGCGACCCGCTCCCCGGGGTGCACGTGCAGGTCCACCCCGTGCAGGACGGCCGTGCCGTCGGGATAGGTGTAGGTCAGCCCGCTGACCTCCAACGACGGCGCGCTCATCCGGCCCCGCCCACCAGCGTGGCCGTGGTCGCGACCGCCACCGCCACCACCGGCAGGGCGAGGGCCGATGCCCAGGTGAGCGCGGTGGCCCGCTGCCCGCCCAGGTCCGGCATGCGGCCGGTGAAGCCCCGGGAGACCATCGCGTCGTACACCCGCTCGCCCCGCTCGTACGAGCGCACGAACAGGGTTCCTGCCGACGCCGCCAGGGGCCCGGCCTGCCAGGCCCACCGGGGCTGGTAGCCGCGGGACGCCATCGCGACCCGTCGCCGGTGCAGCTCGTCGGTGAGCACGTCGACGTAGCGGACCATGAACCCCGCGACAGACGTGAGCAGGGCGGGTACCCGCAGCCGGGTGAGCCCGCCGAGGAGCTCTGGCACCGCCGTCGTGGCCGTCAGCACGATCGATGCGGCGACGCAGACGGTCGCCTTGGCGAGGATCCCCCAGGCCGCCCACAGGCCCGCGACCGACAGGGTCAGCGGCCCGACCGGCACGCGTGGGCCCCCGCCGGCGAACGGCAGGGCCAGCGCGAACACCACGAACGGCACCTCCACGAGCAGGCGGCGACCGAGCACGCCGGGCGGCAGCCGGGCGAACGCCGCGGCGAGGACCACCAGGCCGGCGTGCACGGCGAACGCCAGCACCGCCTGCGGGGGCGTGGCCACCACGGCACCGATCAGCACCACGAGTGCGATGAGCTTGAGGTGGGCGGGCATCCGGTGCACCGGGCTGGTGCCGGGGACGTACAGCGATGCGGTGCGGGCGCCGGTCACGGAGCGGGTCCCTCCGACCGGGTCGGGGCGTCCACCTGGGCCGGGGCATCCGCCGGTCCGCGCGGGCGCCGGGCGGCCAGCGCGAGCAGCGCCGCACCGAGGACGAACACCGCGACCAGGCCGACGACGCCGGCCGCGATCGTCCCCACGCCGGCATCGGCAACGCCGGCCACGCCGTAGCCGGCCAGCGGGGACCCGGCGACCGCGGAGCCGACGGCGTCGGCGGCGATGCCGTTGTCCGTCGCCACCCGTTCCAGGCCGTCCGGATCGGTCGCCGCGTGCGGGGCGACGAACACCACCAGCGCGACGGTGACCAGGACGCCGGCCGCGACGAACGCGGCGACCGCCCGGCGGTCGGTGTGCACGCGCACCGCCCGGCGCACCCCCAGCACCTTCGCCCCGTACACCATGTCCGGTCGGACCGCGAGCACCGTCGCGACCACCGAGGCCGTGATCAGCCCCTCGCCGATCCCGATCAGGGCGTGTACCCCGACCATCGCCGTCAGCACGGTGCGCACCGGCACCTGACCGGCGCCACCCACGGCGTACTCGGCGACGAACCCGCCGGACGCGGCGACGACGGAGGCCCAGGACGCGACGGCCGAGGCGATCACCACAGCCGCGGCGGTCCGGCGCAGCAGCGTCGCGACGAGCCGGAACACCAGCCAGCCCACCAGCACCGCGATCAGGGCCATGTTGACCACGTTGACGCCGAGGGCCGAGACCCCGCCGTCGGCGAAGAGCAGCGCCTGGAGCACGACGACGACGGTCAGCACCACCACCCCGACCCACGGCCCGAGCAGGATCGCCGCCAGCGCGCCGCCGATGAGGTGGCCGGTGGTCCCGGCCGCCACCGGGAAGTTGACCATCTGGACCACGAAGACGAACGCCGCCGCCAGCCCGGCGACCGGGACCTGCCGATCACCGAGGGCGCGGCCGGCCATGCGCAGGCTCACGCCGACCCCGCCGACCGCCGTCACGCCCGCGGCGGCAGAGGTCGCGAGATCGAGGTACCCGTCCGGGACGTGCATGTCCCCCCTGGATCCGTTGTGCTCCCCGGTGCGACCCGGTCCGTGGTACGCGTCGCCCCTTGTTGCGACATCGTTGCAGCACGAGGCTACGGCCGCTCTACCGGGAGTCGGCAGGGCCCGAACGTCCCGGCGTGGGACCCGCGGCGGCACAGCCCGAGCACAGGCCGGTCAGCGAGACCCGGAGCGACTCCGGGACGAACCCGTGCCGGGCCGCCAGCCCCGCCGACACCCCCCGCAGCTCCGCCGGCGCGACGTCCACCACCCGGCCGCACCGCTGGCAGACCAGGTGGTGGTGCCCGCAGTCGGTCAGGTGCACGATCCCCGGCACGTGCGTGGCCTCGACGTGGCTCAGCAGGCCGATCGACTCGAGCACCTCGATCGTGCGGTACACCGTCGACACGTCGACGACGCCCGCTCCGTGAGCCGCACGCTCGTGGATCTGCGCCGCGGTCAGGTGCTCGTCGTCGGACTCGGCCAGGACGGAGCAGACCGCCCGGCGGGCGGCGGTGACCCGCAGGCCCTGCGAGCGCAGGCCCGCGATGAGGTCGTCGGCGGTCAGTCGCACGCTTCCAGCGTAGGTGGCGGTCGTCGGGTCGCGCGCCCGGCCCGGACGGGCCGTTCGGCCCTGACCGCCCGCGCGGCAGCGTGGCAACCTGAGCAGGTGGCACTTGTCGCTGGACCGACCGTGCAAAACCCGGGGGTCATCCCGGTCGTCGGCGTGCGGGTCGTCGTCGAGGGCGTCGTGCAGGGGGTCGGCTTCCGGCCGTTCGTCTGGCGGACGGCCACCGCGCTCGGGCTGGTCGGCCGGGTGCGCAACGTTGCCGGTCGGGTCGAGATCGAGGCCACGGGCGCGCCGGAGGCGATCACCGAGCTGACCACCCGGCTGGCCACCGACGCCCCGCCGCGGGCCCGGGTGGACCGGGTGCGCACGGACCGGTTCAGGGCCGACGTCCTGCCGGCGACGTTCACCATCGACGAGAGCGCCCCCGGCGGGTCCGCGGACCTCGCACGACCCGCCGGGCCGGGTGGCGCCGCGGGTGCCGCCGACTCGCTCGACGCCACGACGGACGAGCGCCTCTTCCCCCCGGACCTGGCCACCTGCGACGCCTGCCTGGCCGAGGTCGCCGACCCGGCGGACCGCAGGTACCGCTACCCGTTCACCAACTGCACCGACTGCGGCCCGCGCGCCACGATCATCGAGGGCCTGCCGTACGACCGGGCCGCCACCACCATGCGCACCTTCGCGATGTGCCCGGCGTGCGCGGCGGAGTACCACGACCCCGCGAACCGTCGCTTCCACGCCGAGCCGGTCGCCTGCCCCGCCTGCGGCCCGCGCCTGGCCTACTGGGTCACCGGCGCCGACTCCCCCTCCGCATGGGCGGACGACGCCCTGACGGCCGCCGGCGCCGCCCTGCGCTCGGGGCAGGTGGTCGCGGTCAAGGGCCTCGGCGGATACCACCTGGCCTGCGACGCGACCGACGAGGCCGCCGCCACCCGGCTCCGCGAACGCAAGCGCCGCTGGGCCAAGCCGTTCGCGGTGCTGGTCGCCGGCGCCGCTGCCGCGCAGCGTCTCGCCCGCGTCGACCCGGTCGAGCTGGGCCTGCTCACCGGCCCCGCCCGTCCGATCGTCCTGCTCACCACCCGGCCCGACGGCGCGCCCGCCCTGGCCCCCGCGGTGACCGCGGGCGCGACCGAGCTCGGCCTCCTGCTCCCCTACACACCGCTGCACCACCTGCTGGCGGCCGAGGCGGGCCGCCCGCTCGTGCTCACCTCGGGCAACCTCGCCGACGAGCCCCTCGCCTGCGCCGACGACGACGCCGCGACGCGCCTGGCCGGGATCGCCGACGCCTTCCTGAGCCACGACCGGCAGATCCGTGCGCGCTACGACGACTCCGTGACCCGGGCCGTCGCGGGTCGGGAGCAGATGCTGCGCCGTGGGCGGGGGTACGCGCCTGAGGCGCTCAGGCTGCCGGTCGCAGCCGCCCGCCCGGTGCTCGCCGTCGGCGCCGAGCTCAAGCACACCTTCACCCTGGCCCGCGGCACCCGTGCCCACGTCGCCCCGCACAACGGCGACCTCGAGGGCCTGCTCACCCACGACGCGTTCACCGACGGGCTGGCCCACCTGAGCCGGCTGCTCGCCGTCAAGCCGGAGCTGGTCGCCCACGACCTGCACCCGGAGTACCTGTCCACCAAGTACGCGATCGCCCACTTCGGACCGGGCCGGCGGATGGCCGTGCAGCACCACCACGCCCACGTCGCGTCCTGCGCGGCCGAGCACGGGATCACCGGGCCGTTCCTCGGCGTGGCCTACGACGGCCTCGGGATGGGCGACGACGGGACGCTGTGGGGCGGCGAGGTGCTGGTCGCCGACCTGACCGGGTACCGGCGGGTGGCCCGGTTCGGCCGCGCCCCACTGCCCGGCGGCGCGCTCGCGGTGCACCGGCCGTACCGGATGGCCCTGGGCTACCTGCTGGGCGCGGAGGAGCTCGACGGCCCCGACGGCGACCCGCCGGACCACCCGCGGGAGGCCGCGACCCGGGCCGGACCCGGATCGAGCAGCTGGCTGCCCGCCGAGCTCGTGGCAAGGTTCACCGCACGGCTCGACCCACGCGAGGTCGAGGTGGTCCGCACCCAGGTGAGCCGAGGGCTGAACGCACCGCAGGCGTCGTCGGCGGGCCGGCTGTTCGACGCGGTCGCGGCCCTGCTCGGCCTGCGCGACACGGTCGAGTACGAGGCGCAGGCGGCGATCGAGCTGGAGCGCGCCGCCGGCGAGCACACCGCCGCGGCGCTGCCCTACCGGCTGACCCGGGCCGCCGGCCTGCTCGTGTACGACCCCCGCCCCACGCTCGCCGCCGTGCTCGGGGCCACCGCCCCGGTGCACGAGACGGCCGCGGCGTTCCATGAGACCGTCGTCGAGGTGACCCGCGAGATCCTCCACCAGGTCCGGACCGACCACGGGATCGGCGTCGCCTGCCTGTCCGGCGGGGTGCTGGCCAACCGCCGGCTCGCCACCACCCTGCTGACCCGGCTCACCGGGGACGGGTTCGACGTCCACATCAACCAGGAGGTCCCGTGCAACGACGGCGGGATCAGCTACGGGCAGGCGGCGATCGCCGCCGCGCGAACGGCCGACGGACGGGCGAACACACCGTCCCCGGCGATGAAGGAGGTCTGACGCCATGTGTCTTGGCATTCCGGGCAAGGTGATCGAGATCCGCGACGACGCCGCCCTCCTGATGGGCAAGGTCGACTTCGGCGGGGTGCGCAAGGAGATCTGCCTGGCGTACACCCCGGAGGTCGGCCTCGGCGACTACGTGATCGTGCACGTCGGCTTCGCGATCAGCCGGGTGGACGAGGTCGAGGCGCTCACGACGCTGGAGGTCCTCGGGCAGATGGGCGAGCTGGTCTCCGCCGAGCTGGAGACGATGGGTCCGGGGATGGACCGCCCCGCGGTGCTCAGCGACGACGGGACGCCGGGCACCTTCGCGGCGTCGCCGGGCCGGGCACCGGGAGGCGCGGCGTGAAGTACCTCGACGAGTACCGCGACCCGGTCCTGGCCAGGGCCATCCTGGACGAGATCCACCGGATCACCACCCGACCCTGGACGCTGATGGAGGTCTGCGGCGGTCAGACGCACACGATCGTCAAGCAGGGCATCGACGAGGCGCTGCCGCAGGGCGTGCGGATGATCCACGGGCCCGGCTGCCCGGTGTGCGTCACCCCGCTGGAGCAGGTGGACAAGGCGCTGGCCATCGCGGCCCGCCCGGACGTGATCTTCACCAGCTACGGCGACATGCTGCGGGTCCCCGGCACCTCCACCGACCTGCTGGCTCTCAAGGCCCGCGGCGCCGACGTGCGGATCGTCTACAGTCCGCTGGACGCGCTCAAGATCGCGGTCGACAACCCCGACCGTGAGGTGGTGTTCTTCGCGGTGGGCTTCGAGACCACCGCACCGGCCAACGCGATGGCCGTCGCCGAGGCCGCCCGGCGCGGGCTCGACAACTTCAGTGTGCTGGTCAGCCACGTCCTGGTGCCGCCGGCGATGACCGCCCTGCTGGACTCCCCCACCAACCAGGTGCAGGGCTTCCTGGCCGCCGGGCACGTGTGCGCGGTGATGGGCTGGACGGAGTACGAGCCGATCGCGTCGACGTACCGCGTGCCGATCGTTGTCACCGGCTTCGAGCCCCTCGACCTGCTCGAGGGCATCCTGATGGCGATCCGCCAGCTCGAGGAGGGACGTGCGGAGGTGGAGAACCAGTACGCCCGCGCGGTCAAGCGCGAGGGCACACCGTTGGCGCAGCGCCAGATCATGGAGGTGTTCGAGATCGGTGATCGCACGTGGCGCGGCGTCGGGCCGATCCCGAGGTCCGGGTACCGGTTGCGCCCGGCCTACGCACGGTTCGACGCCGAGCAGCGCTTCGAAGTCGGCGACATCCACACCCTCGAGCACCCGGCCTGCATCGCCGGCGCTATCCTCACCGGTGAGAAGGTGCCGCTGGACTGCACCGCCTACGGCTCGCTGTGCACACCGCAGAAGCCGCTCGGCGCACCGATGGTGAGCAGCGAGGGGACCTGTGCGGCGTTCTACGGTGCTGCGCGGGGCCTGGGCGCGCGGAAGGTGAGCCTGCGATGAGCACAACCATCGACCCGATGACGCTGACCTGCCCGGTACCGATCCCCGAGGGCGCCCGCGTGATCCTCGGCCACGGATCGGGCGGTCAGCTCTCCGGAGCGCTGATCCGCGAGGTGATCGCCCCGTGCCTTGCGGCGGCGTCTCCCGGCGGGCCGCTGGACGACGCCGCGGTGGTGGACGTCGCCGGCACCCGGCTGGCGTTCACCACCGACTCCTTCGTGGTCAGCCCGCTGCAGTTCCCCGGCGGGGACATCGGCGAGCTCGCGGTCAACGGCACGGTGAACGACCTGGCGATGATGGGTGCCCAACCCCTGGCGATCTCGCTCGCGTTCGTGATCGAGGAGGGTCTGCCGCTGACCGAGCTCGCAACGATCACGTCGTCCGCGGCGCGCGCCGCCGCCGCCGCCGGGACGCAGATCGTCACCGGAGACACCAAGGTGGTCGGTCGAGGAGCGGCGGACCGCCTGTTCGTCAACACCGCGGGGATCGGGGTCGTACCGGACGGTGTGACCCCGGCCGCCGACGCCGCGCGCGCCGGCGACGTCGTGATCCTGTCCGGCCCGATCGGCCTGCACGGCGTGGCGATCATGAGCGTGCGGGAGGGCCTGGAGTTCGAGGTGGAGATCGCCTCGGACACCCAGCCCCTGAACGCCCTGGTCGCCGCGATGCTCGCCGTCGAGCCGGGTCTGCGGGTGCTGCGCGACCCGACGCGGGGCGGGCTGTCGTCGGCGCTCAACGAGATCGCGGAGGCCTCCGGCGTCGGGATGGTCCTCGACGAGACGACCATCCCGATCCCGGAACCGGTGCGCGCAGCCTGCGAGATGCTCGGGCTCGACCCCTTCCATGTCGCCAACGAGGGCAAGCTCGTCGCCGTGGTGCCGGCCGGATCAGCCGACGCCGTCGTGGCCGCCATGCGCGCGGTGCCGCAGGGCGAGGGGGCGGCCCGGATCGGTCAGGTCGTCGCCGACCATCCAGGCATGGTGACCGTGCGGACCATCGTCGGCAGCGAGCGGATCGTCGACATGCTGGTCGGCGAGCAGCTGCCGCGGATCTGCTGAGACCCAGACCTCGGGGGCAGCTGCCGCCCGCGGGGAGCGGTCGTCCGCACCGTGCAGCACGGCGAGCACCTGCGCGACGGCGTCGGGTACGGCCGCGGCAACGGGCACGCTCAACGCGGTGCCGTAGTCGAACCCGGCTGCCTCCACCCCGACGATCACCAGACGGCGCGGGAGGCGCCCAAGGGCGCGGGCGAGTCCCACGGCAGCCGCTATCCCGAAGGCGTGAGTGCCTCCGCGACCCTCCCCCGCCCAGGCCGACTCGGGCAACGCAGCGGCGTCGCCACCTGCCTCCACCAGATGCACGGTGCCGGGCGGCTGACCCGACACCACGGCATCGATGACCACCGTCACGTCACGGTCGGCCCAGAGGTCGATCAGCCCGGTTGGGTCCTCGTGCTCGGTGACCTGCACCCCGGACAAACCGAGCGCGCCGACGGACCGCGCGACCACAGCACCCACGGCGTCGTCCCCCCGGTCGGGGGCACCCAGCCCGACGACGAGCGGCCCCAGCGGGACCGGCTGGTCGCCCGGGATCACGTCCGGTCCACCGTCAGGTCGAGGAAGTGGGTCGCGCACGAGATGCACGGGTCGTAGTTGCGGATCGCCGTCTCGCACCGGTGCGACAGGTCGTGGTCGGACAGCTGAACCCAGCGCTCGGCCATCACCCGCAGGTCGGCCTCGATGCTGGGCTGGTTCTGCGACGTCGGCGCCACGATCTGGGCGTCCAGGATGGTACCGGCGTCGTCGAGCACGTACCGGTGGAAGAGCACCCCGCGCGGAGCCTCGGTCGCGCCGAAGCCCTCCCCGGCCCGGGCCGGTACCGGGACCGACGGCACCTGGCCGTCGCGCCAGGCGTCCATGATCCGCAGGGCCTCCTCGAAGACGTACACCAGCTCAACAGCCCGCACGATGATCGAGCGGAACGGGTTGCGGCAGGTCTCGCCCAGGCCGGCCTGACGGGCCGCGGACTGCGCGAGCGGGGACAGCCGGTCGAAGTTCAGCGAGTACCGGGCCAGCGGACCGACGACGTACGGGGAGTCGGAGCCGTCCAGCCGGGCGTGCAGGGCGTTGGAGTGCCGGACGTGGAACTCCAAGATGTGCTCGTTGAACTCACGCACGTCCCAGGCGTCCCCGTCGCTGGTGACCACGTTGCCGCCCTCGATCGGGTAACCGGCCTCCGGCCGCAGGGACAGGTAGGTGTACGGCTGCTCCCAGTCGGGGAACTCGAAGGTGGACACCAGCTCCACCGTGGCCAGCGCGTCCTCCAGGGCGCTCGCGAGCCGCGGGCGCAGCTTGAGCATCTCGGCGACGGTCGGCATCCGGTAGAAGCCACCGAGCTTGACGTTGATCGGGTGCACGGACCGTCCGCCGACCAAATCCATCAGGTCGTTGCCGGCCTTCTTCATCCGCAGGCCGCGCTCGACGACGGGGCCGTGGTCGGCGGCCATCTCGATCGCGCCGTCGTACCCGAGGAAGTCCGGCGCATGCAGCAGGAAGACGTGCAGCGCGTGGCTCTCGATCCACTCCCCGCAGTACAGCAGGCGGCGCATGGCCCGGATGTGATCCGGCATGCTCACCCCGCACGCGTCCTCCAGCGCGAGGCAGGAGGAGAACTGGTAGGCGACCGGGCAGATGCCGCAGATGCGCGCGGTGATGTCCGGCGGCTCGGTGTACGAGCGCCCCCGTAGGAAAGCCTCGTAGAACCGCGGCGGCTCGAAGATCTTCAGCTGGACGTCGGTGACCTTGCCGTCGTGGATGGCGATGTGCAGACCGCCCTCGCCCTCCACCCGGGCGAGCGTGCCGACCTGCAGCACCTGCCCGCCGTCGGACAGCTTGTGCGTCATGAGCCGACCTCTTCCTTCTGGATGGCCTCGTGGCGCTCGCTCTCCCGCCGGAAGGGCTCGGAGGCGGCGTTGAAGGTCCGGTACACCCGCATCACCTGGTCCTCGCTCATCCCCAGCTCGAGCAGCTGGATGGACATGGAGGCCGTGTTGGGGCTGTCCTGCGGACCGAAGCATCCGTAGCACCCGCGGTTGAAGGCGGGGCACAGGGCGCCGCAGCCGGCCTGGGTGACCGGGCCGAGGCAGGGGGTGCCGTGGGCGACCGCAACGCACACCGCGCCGCGTCGCTTGCACTCCACGCACACGCTGTAGGTGGGGATCCGCGGCCGGCGTCGCTGCAGGTAGGCCGCCAGCACCTCGAGCAGCTGCACCTTGTTGATCGGGCAACCCCGCAGCTCGAAGTCGACACTCACGTGGGCCGAGATGGGGGTCGACCGGGAGAGCGTCTCCAGGTACTCCGGGTGGGCGTAGACGATCGACCGGAACTCGGCGACGTCGCCGAAGTTGCGCAGGGCCTGGATGCCCCCGCTGGTGGCGCAGGCGCCGATGGTCACGACGGTCTTGGAGATCTCCCGGATGCGCGCGATCCGCTCGATCTCCTCCGGTGTCGTCACCGAGCCCTCGACCAGGGAGACGTCGTACGGTCCCTCGATGACGGCCCGTGTCGCCTCGGGGAAGTAGGCGATCTGCACCGCCCCGGCGACCGCCATCAGCTCGTCCTCGCAGTTCAGCAGGGTCAGCTGGCAGCCGTCGCAGGAGGCGAACTTCCAGACGGCGAGGGTAGGCAGCGGTGCGTTCATCACAGCTCCTGGACGGACATCAGCGGGGCGAGGCAGTCGTAGGTGAGGATGGGTCCGTCCACGCAGATGAAGTGCTCACGCATCTGGCAGTGCCCGCACAGCCCGACGCCGCACTTCATGTTCCGCTCCATGGACATCTGGATCTGGGAGTCGGCGACACCGCGGTCGGACAGCGCCGCGGCGGCGTAGGTCATCATGATCTCCGGGCCACAGACCAGGGCGATCGTGTTGCGCGGGTCGAAGCCGGCCCGCGGCACCAGCGCCGTCACCAGGCCGACCTTGCCGCGCCAGGCGTGCTGGCCGTTGTCGACGGTGACCTTCACGGCCACGCCATGGTCCTTCGCCCAGGCCCGCAGCTCGTCCTCGAAGAGGATGTCCTCCGGCGTACGCGCCCCGTACAGGAGCACCACCCGGTTGTAGGCGTCCCGATCGGCCAGCACCTCCAGCAGCGCAGGGCGCAGCGGGGCGAGCCCGATGCCGCCGGCGACGAAGACGACGTCACCGCCACGCCCGACGCCGACGTCCCAGGCGGTGCCGAACGGCCCGCGGACCCCGACGATGGCCCCAGGGCCGGCGCTCACCAGAGCGTGGGTGACCGATCCGACGTCGCGGATGGTGTGCTCGAGCGGGCCGGGCCGGGTGCAGTCGCCGCTGATCGAGAGCGGCACCTCACCGATGCCGAAGACGTGCAGCATCGTGAACTGCCCGGCCCGGTACGTCAGCGGCGGGCCCTCGACCGGCTCGAGCTCGAGGGTGAGGGTGTCCCGGGTGTCCTGACGGCTCCGGGTGATCCGGTACAGCCGGGGCGCCATCGGGTCGACCGCGGCGTGCGGTGCGCCAGGGGTGAGCGGGTCAAGGACGATGCTCATGCCGGGCTCCCGGTTGGCTCGAAGGTGTCCGCGCCCACTCGGGGCGGCTCGGGCGTCCCGCGCAGGGCCGCCGCCTCGGCGGTGATGTCGATCGCTGCTGGGCACCAGGTGATGCACCGGCCGCAGCCGACGCAGCCTGACGTGCCGAACTGGTCGATCCATGACCCCAGCTTGTGAGTGATCCACTGCCGGTACCGGGCGCCGACGTCCTTGCGCAGGCTGCCGCCGTGGATGTAGGCGAAGTCCTCGTTGAAGCAGGAGTCCCACACCCGATGACGCTCGGCGGTGGTCGCGGCGAGGTCCGAGCTGTCCTGGACCGAGGTGCAGAAGCAGGTGGGACACACCAGCGTGCAGTTGGTGCAGGCCAGGCACCGGGATGCGACGTCATCCCAGCGCGGGCTCTCCATGTTCGCGTAGAGCACCTCGCGCAGCCCGTCGGTGTCGAGAGTGCGGCCCATCCGTCGGGCGGCATCGGCGACGACGGCTTCGGCGGCCGTCACGTCCTCGACCGCGGCGTCCTGCGTCGGCACCTCGGCGAGCAGGTGCCCGCCGCGCTCGCTGCCGACCTCGACCAGGAACTCGTGCCGACCGCCGTCGAGCAGCTCGGTCAACGACAGGTCGAAACCGGACTGCGGGCGGGGGCCCGTGCCCATCGAGACGCAGAAGCAGGTGCCCGCCGGGGAACCGCAGGCGACCGCGACGACCAGCGAGTCCGCGCGTCGGGCGGCGTAGCGGACGTCGACCCACTGGCGTTTGGCGAGCACGGTGTCGTGGATCTGCAGAGCGCTCAGGTCGCAGGCGCGCACACCCAGAAGGGCAACCGGCGGGCTGTCGGGCCGGCCCTGCTCGACCGTGAAGCCGGCACCGTCCCGGCGGCCGCGCCAGAGCAGCTCCTCCGCGGGGAACATGACGGGCTTGGCAGCCTGCGGTGAGGCGGCGAACCCGAAGAAGGCGTCGTCGTCCCGCCGACGCAGCCGGTAGTGCGCGGCGTCCTGCTCGTCGCCCCACCCGCGGGGGAGCTCGTCGACCGAGGTCACCGAACCGTGCACGATGACACCTTCCCGCACCGTGGGTGCGACGACGGTGTAGCCGTGGGCGAGGAGGACGTTGATGAGCCCTTGGAGCCCCTCGACATCGAGGAGGCGTGCGTGGTCAGCCACCGGTTTCTCCTTCCGATTGTGCTCAGCCTCCCGGAGAAATGACCCCCGTGGCCCGGGACCAAGGTCGCCAGAACGGTTCTCGAGCACGGAGATGGGGCATCACACGCGTCGGGCCCCGGCGGGTGGGGCTCGGACCGGGGGCGGCGCGCCGCCGCCGGGGCGGGGGGGGGGGCCGGTCGGCGGG
>JBBRCL010000047.1:0-21474 GCA_038204895.1 Actinomycetales bacterium
CGCCGCCAGCACCGCGGTCGGCTTCTGCGAGGTGGCGGCGTTGTCCAGGTACACCAGCGGTCGGTCCGCATGCACCCGCCGGGACAGAATCGGAAAGTCGGCCCGGACCCGCTCCACGTCGTACGACGCGGCCGGCCATCCGTGCGCCGGTACGTCGATTCGAGCCGTGGTCAGCGTCACAGCCCGGGCCCTTGCCCGCTCGCCAACGTCCCGACGTTCGGCATCGGCGCGAAGGCGCCGCCGGGAGTGCCCGGCAGCGGCTTGTGTTCGGGGACGTTGGCCGGCACGTCGATGTCGCCGTCGCCGTACCGCTCGTAGCCTTCGATCTCGAGTCGATCGGCCAGCTCTGGGCCGCCCTCGTCCACGATCCGGCCCTTGATGAACACGTGCACGTGGTCCGGGGTGATGTAGCGCAGGATGCGCGTGTAGTGCGTGATCAGCAGCACGCCGACATCACCGCTCGCCTTGACCCGGTTGACGCCCTCGGAGACCACCCGGAGCGCGTCGACGTCCAGGCCGGAGTCGGTCTCGTCCAGGATCGCGAACTTGGGCGCAAGGAGCTCCATCTGCAGGATCTCGTGGCGCTTCTTCTCCCCGCCGGAGAACCCCTCGTTGACGTTCCGCTCGGCGAACACCGGGTCCATCCGCAGGTTCTCCATGGCGGCGCGCACGTCCTTGACCCAGTGCCGCAGCGGGGGGGCCTGGCCGGTGATCGCGGTCTTGGCGGTGCGCAGGAAGTTGGACACGCTCACCCCGGGCACCTCGACCGGGTACTGCATGGCCAGGAACATCCCGGCGCGGGCGCGCGCGTCCACCGTCATTGCGAGCACGTCTGCACCGTCGAGAGTGACCGAACCGGAGGTGATCTGGTACTTCGGGTGCCCGGCGAGGGAGTACGCAAGGGTGGACTTGCCGGAGCCGTTCGGGCCCATGATCGCGTGCGTCTCGCCGCAGCGGACGGTCAGGTCGACGCCGCGCAGGATCTGCTTGGCACCCTCCTTTGTCTCCACGCTGACGTGCAGGTCGCGGATCTCCAGGGTTGACATGCAGCTCTCCTCAGAAGTTCAGGGTCGTGTCGACGTCGACCAGCACGCGGTCGCCGTCCGGGGTCAGGGGGTACACGGGAACGGGCCGGGTGGCCGGCAGGGACAACGGGGCGCCGGTCCGCAGGTCGAACGTCGACCCGTGCAGCCAGCACTCGATGGTGCGGCCGTCGACCTCGCCGTCGGACAGCGAGACCTGGCCGTGCGAGCAGATGTCGGAGATCGCGTGCAGGTCACCCTCGTCGTCGCGGACGATGGCGACCTCGATCGACCCGGCCTCGCCCGCCAGCTCCACGCGCAGCGCGGTGCCGGCGGCGACGTCGTCGGCCAGACAGGCCAGCTGGGCGGTCATTCCGCACCGTCCGGCGCGAGGTCGGCGTCGCCGTCGGTCGAGGCGAGCGCGGGCTGCAGCTCGCCCTCGATCGCGGCGATCAGGCGCTCCTCGACCTGCGGCACACCAATCCGGTGCACCAGCTCGGCGAAGAACCCTCGCACGACCAGCCGGCGGGCGTCTTCCTCGGGGATGCCGCGCGAACGCAGGTAGAACAGCTGCTCGTCGTCGAAGCGGCCGGTCGCCGAGGCGTGCCCGGCGCCCTCGATCAGACCCGTCTCGATCTCGAGGTTCGGCACGGAGTCCGCGCGTGCGCCGTCCGAGAGCACCAGGTTCCGGTTCAGCTCGTAGGTGTCGGTGCCCTCGGCGACGGCACGGATCAGCACGTCGCCCACCCACACGGTGTGCGCGCCCTCGCCCTGCAGCGCGCCCTTGTAGGTCACCCGGGAGCGGCAGGACGGGACGGCGTGGTCGACGAAGAGGCGGTGCTCCTGGTGCTGCCCGGCGTCGGCGAAGTACAGGCCGAGCATCTCGACCTCGCCTCCCTCCCCGGCGAACTCGACGTCCGGGGTGATCCGCACGACGTCGCCACCCAGGTTCACCACGACGTGCCGCACGACGGCGTCCCGTCCCAGGCGGATGCGGTGGGCGGCCGCGTGCACCGTCCCGGCGTCCCAGTCCTGGATGGACACCACCGTCAGGTGCGCGCCGTCCTCGGCCACCACCTCGACGGTCTCCGCGAGAGTCGCGCCGCCGACGTGGTCGATGACCACGACTGCCTCCGACAGCTCAAGGCCGTGCACCAGCAGATGGAGCGCCGACGGTGCGACGGTCCCCGGTGTCCCCTCCACCCGGATGCTGGTGGGCGCCGAGGCCACGGCCTGCTGCCCCACCGTGACGACCGCCGACTCGCGGAAGGACGCCCAGGCGGTGGCCGCGGTGCGGTCGCCGGGCCGCCCCGCCGTGCCGAGCCGCTGGTCGTCCCGTCCGACGATCTCGACGGTCACCTCCGGCGGGTTCACCACCGTGACCTGCGTGTGGATGCCGGTCAGCCCGGTGCCGGCAGCGTCGAACAGCGGCGCCAACCGGTCGATCGGGGAGAACCGCCACTCCTCCTCGCGGCCGGTCGGCACCGGGAAGTCGGCCACCTCGAACGAGGTACGCCGGGCCGCCCGGGAGCTCTGCGGGGTGCCCCCGCGACCATGGGTGTGGGCGCCGTCCGCAACCGCGCGGCTGTGGTCGGTGGACAGGTCGGTGGTCAGGTCGGTGGTCATGTCGGTGCGCGGTACCTCTCCGGTGCTGGCTGACGTCGTCGTGGGGGTGGGGCTGGAGACGGGACCGCCCATCAGCCGACGGACCCTTCCATCTGCAGCTCGATCAGCCGGTTGAGCTCGAGGGCATACTCCATCGGCAGCTCGCGGGCGATCGGCTCGACGAAGCCGCGCACGATCATCGCCATCGCCTCGGTCTCCGGCATGCCGCGGGACATCAGGTAGAACAGCTGCTCCTCACTCACCCGGGACACCGTTGCCTCGTGCCCCATCGACACGTCGTCCTCGCGGACGTCGACGTACGGGTAGGTGTCCGAGCGCGAGACCTGGTCGACGAGCAGCGCGTCGCAGAGCACGTTGGAGCTGGACCCCTCGGCGCCCTCCAGGATCTGCACCAGGCCGCGGTAGGAGGTCCGGCCGCCGCCGCGCGCGACCGACTTGGAGACGATCGAGCTCGACGTGCGCGGCGCTGCGTGCACCATCTTGGCGCCGGCGTCCTGGTGCTGGCCCTCCCCGGCGAACGCGATCGAGAGCGTCTCACCGGTGGCGTGCTCGCCCATCAGGTAGATGGCCGGGTACTTCATGGTCACCTTGGACCCGATGTTCCCGTCCACCCACTCCATCGTTGCGCCCTCGCCGGCGGTCGCCCGCTTGGTGACCAGGTTGTACACGTTGTTCGACCAGTTCTGGATGGTCGTGTACCGCACCCGGGCGTTCTTCTTCACGATGATCTCGACGACCGCGGAGTGCAGCGAGTCGCTGGAGTAGATCGGCGCGGTGCAGCCCTCGACGTAGTGCACGTAGGAGCCCTCGTCGGCGATGATCAGGGTCCGCTCGAACTGGCCCATGTTCTCGGTGTTGATCCGGAAGTAGGCCTGCAGCGGGATGTCGACGTGCACGCCCGGTGGGACGTACACGAACGACCCGCCCGACCACACAGCTGTGTTCAGCGCCGCGAACTTGTTGTCCCCGGACGGGATCACCGAGCCGAAGTACTGCTCGAAGATCTCCGGGTGCTCGCGCAGGCCGGTGTCCGTGTCAAGGAAGAGGACGCCCTGCTCCTGCAGGTCCTCACGGATCTGGTGGTAGACGACCTCCGACTCGTACTGGGCCGCGACGCCGGACACCAGGCGCTGCTTCTCGGCCTCCGGGATGCCCAGGCGGTCGTAGGTCTTGCGGATGTCGTCAGGCAGGTCCTCCCAGCGGGTGGCCTGCTTCTCGGTGGACCGCACGAAGTACTTGATGTTGTCGAAGTCGATGCCCGACAGGTCGGCACCCCAGTTCGGCATCGGCTTCTTGTCGAACAGCCGCAGCGCCTTGAGCCGGGTCTTGAGCATCCACTCCGGCTCGTCCTTGAGCGCCGAGATGTTCCGGACGACCTCCTCGGAGAGCCCGCGCTGGGCGGACATGCCGGCGGCGTCGGAGTCGTGCCAGCCGTACCCGTAGCCGCCGATCGAGGCGATGATCTCCTGGTCGGAGGTGACGGGCTCACTGGTGACGGGCTCACTGGTGACGGGCTGGGTGGGTGCGCTCATCGGGTTCCTTCCACTGTCTCCGCTGGTGCGGGACTCGGTGCTCGTTCGGGCGCGGGCAGAGGGATGTGTGTGGTGCAGACGTGGCCACCGCCGGCCAACGTCGACAACCGCTGGACATGCACGCCGAGCAGGCTGGAGAACACCCGCGCCTCTGCCTCGCACAGCTGCGGGAAGCGGGCGGCAACGGCCTGGACCGGGCAGTGACCCTGGCAGAGCTGGACGGCCCGGCCACCCGGCAGGGGCCGAACTGAGGCCGCGTAGCCGTCCGCCGACAGGCCATCGGCGAGGGCCATCACGCGCCCGACGACGTCGTCCCCGGCCGTCGCGACGGCGTCACGATGGCGGCCGGCCAGGTCGGCGACGCGCTGGTCGGCGAACTCCCGGACGACCTCCTCGCCGCCGAGGCGAGCGAGGAAGCCGATGGCCTGGGACGCCAGGTCGGCGTAGGCGTCGGCCAGGGTGGCCTGACCTCGCGACGTGGCAACGAACCGCCGCGCCGGCCGGCCGCGTCCGGGCCTTCCGATCACCGGGGTGGCGTGCTCGACGATCTCGCCGGCCTCGATCAGGGCCCCGACGTGGCGACGCACGCCCGCAGTCGCGAGCTCGAGGTCCCGGGCGAGCTCGACGACCGAGACCGGGCCCTCCTCGACGACCAGCCGCAGGACGCGATGCCGGGTCGAGCAGTCTGGGTCCACCGGCACCACAGGGGCGGCGGCGAGCGCAGGTGTTGACACTGGCCACCTCCTCGGTGTCGTACGGGTGGGATCCATCATCACGGACGGACCAACGATATTAGCAACATCTTCGTTGCTGAAATCCTTCCGCGCAACGTAGGTCTGCCTCACCTGGCCTCTCGCCGGGCCCTCGACAGACACAGTTGCCGGTATGTCCGCGCCTACACTGCGAGGCGATGCCCGCCACCCCAGCCACCGCCGTCGTCGTGTCCGGCCTGGTCAAGCGATACGACCACCGCGCGGCGGTCGACGGCCTGGACATGGTGGCTCTCGCCGGTGCGGTCACCGCTTTGCTCGGACCCAACGGTGCCGGGAAGACCACCACCGTCGAGTGCTGCGAAGGGCTCCGACGGCCCGACGGCGGCACCGTGGCGGTCCTTGGCCTGGACCCGGTCGCGGACGCACGCGCCCTGCGCCCCAGGGTGGGCGTCATGCTGCAGGACGGCGGGCTGCCGGGCGCCGCTCCGGCCGGCGAGGTCCTGCGTCATGTGGCAGCCATGTATGCCCGCCCGCGAGACGTCGCAGTACTGTCGAAGCGGCTCGGCCTGCACACGTTCGCCCGGACGCAGGTTCGCCGGCTCTCCGGCGGTGAGCGGCAGCGCCTTGCGCTGGCAGCTGCCGTGGTCGGACGGCCGAACGTCGCCTTCCTCGACGAGCCGAGCGCCGGATTGGACCCGCAGTCCCGGCTGGTCGTCTGGGACCTGATCAGGTCTCTACGGGACGAGGGCACGGCGATCGTGCTGACCACCCACCAGATGAACGAGGCCGAGGCCCTTGCGGACCAGGTGGTGGTGGTGGACGAGGGTCGGGTGATCGCGGCGGGCACCATCCCGGCGCTCGTCGGCAGCGACGGCACGGTCCGGGTGGCCGTCCGCCCCACCGACGGCGCTGCCGCCCCGCCCGCCCCCGACGACGTCCTGGCCGCGCGACTGGCCGCCGCCCTGACCGCAGTGGTGGAGGTGTCGGTGCAGGTGGCGGCCGTCTCCCCCGGGGTGCTGCAGGTGCGCGCCGCCGCCGACCCGGCTCTGCTGCACGCGATCACCGGCTGGGCCGCTGGGCAGGGCGTCCTGGTGGACGTCGCGCCCGGTCGCCGCACGCTCGAGGACGTCTTCCTCGATCTCACCGGACGGCACCTGCGATGAGCGACCCCGCGGCCGTGACCGCTGACCACCCGGTGGCAACGGCGGCGCCCCTGCACCGCCGCGTGCTCGCCCAGGCGAGCTTCGAGACCCGCGCCGTGCTCCGCAACGGTGAGCAGCTGCTCCTCACGCTCGTCCTGCCGGTCCTGCTGCTGGTGGTGCTCACCCGCACCGAGCTCGTCCGGCTGGACACCGCCGACCGCATCGGCCTGGTGGCGCCGGGGGCGCTCGCCCTTGCCGTGCTGTCAACGGCGTTCACCTCCCAGGCCATCGCAACGGGCTTCGACCGTCGCAGTGGCGTCCTCCGGCTCCTGGCGACCACCCCGCTGGGGCCCGGGGGCCTGCTCGCGGGCAAGGCACTCGCCATCCTGGCGGTCGAGGTGATCCAGGTGGTGGTCCTTGGCGGCGTGGCCGGGTGGCTCGGCTGGCGTCCGACCGGGATACCGACGGCCCTCCTACTGCTCGCCCTCGGAACGGCGGCATTCACCTCGATGGCGCTGCTGGTGGCCGGCACGCTCCGGGCGGAGGCGGTGCTCGCGGCAGCCAACCTGGTCTGGGTTCTGCTGCTGATCGGCGGCGGCGTGCTCCTCCCGGTCGCCCTGCTGCCCGACGGGCTGGCCGCGGTCGTCCGTCTGCTGCCCTCCGGAGCCCTGGGCGAAGGGCTTCGTGCAGCACTCACCGGGCAAGGCCTGGCCTGGGGCCCGGTCGTGGTGCTGGGCGCCTGGACGGTCGTGCTCAGCGCCGCGGCGAGGCGCTTCTTCCGCTGGCACTGAGTGCGCAGCTGCCGGGCGCTACCGTATGGGCCGTGAGCACCATGACGCCGGAGCTGTCGGCGGCCGGGGACTCCGCAGACGTCTCGCCGTCTCGTCGGATCGGCCGCCGCTGGGAGCGCCGCATCCTGTGGGCCAACCTGATCGGCCAGGTCACCATCGTGGTCACCGGCGGCATCGTGCGGCTCACCGCTTCCGGTCTCGGCTGCTCCACCTGGCCGCAGTGCGAGCCCGGCCAGTTTGCGCCCGTGCTGCACGAGGCGACGTCATGGCACCCCATGATCGAGTTCGGCAACCGCACAGTCACGTTGCTGCTCGGCGTGCTGGCGCTGGCCACCGCCTGGGCGATCGTGCCGCAGCGCCACCGTGCGACGTCGTTCCGCTGGCTCGGGCTGGTACCCCTGCTGGGCGTGGCAGTCCAGGCCGTGGTCGGTGGCCTGATCGTGCTGCTCGACCTGCACCCGGGATGGGTCGCGATGCACTTCCTCATCTCGATGGTCCTGGTGGCGGCCTCGACGGCGCTCCTGGTCCGGCACCGGGAGGGTGATGGGCCGGCCGTGCCGCTGGTCAGCGGCCGGGTGCGCACGCTGGGCTGGGCCCTGGTGCCGCTCGTGACGGTTGTCCTGGCGCTCGGCGTCGTGACGACCGGATCGGGGCCGCACTCCGGCGACGAGAAGATCGCCTACCGGCTCGCCATCGACCCGGTCCTGGTGTCGCGGGTGCACGCAGGTTCGGTGTGGCTCTTCGCCCTCGGGGTGGTCGCCCTCGCTGTGCTCGTGCTGCGTCGCCCGGCGCCGGCGGAGGTGCGGCGCACCGTCGTCCTGCTCCTCGCGGTGACGGCGCTGCAGGGCGCCGTCGGCTACGTCCAGTACGTCACCGGTCTGCCCGGGGTGCTCGTCGCCGTACACATGCTCGGCGCCTCGCTGCTGGTTGTCGCTCAGGTCCGCATGGTGCTGTCACTGCGGGGACGCACCGGCTGAGCGGGATCAGACCGGTCGAAGGTCCGACCAGCCCCTGGCCCGGCACGCCGCGGCCGCCAGCACGCCGACCACGGTCGACGGGTTGCGCAGCCGGCCGGCCAGCACTGCCGTGACCGCCTCGTCCAGCGGCACCCACCTCGCCACCATGTCCCGCTCCTCGGCCTGACGGTCGTGCCGTTCGGCCTCCGGCACCTCGGTCAGGTCGCGGGCCAGGAACACCCGCAAGGCCTCGTCACTCCCGCCTGGCGTGCTCAGGTAGTCGACCAGCAGCCACCAGCCGGTCGCGGTGAGGTCCGCTTCCTCGGCCAGCTCGCGCTGGGCGGCCAGCACGGGGTCCTCCCCCGGCACGTCCAGCAACCCGGCCGGCGGCTCCCACAGCTCCGCCCCGGCGGGATGGCGGTACTGCCGCAGCAGCAGGACCCTGTCGTCGGGGTCAAGCACGATCACCGCGACCGCGCCCGGATGGCGGACGAACTCGCGCGTGACGGTGCCGGATGCGCCCAGCTCGACGGTCTCGCGTGCGACGTCCCAGATCATCCCGCGGAACACCAGCCGGGAGTCCAGGACCGGGCGCTCGACCTGGCGGTCCGCCAGCGGACCCATCAGGCCGCGCCGGCGCGCGAGCCGGCCGTTGCGGCGTCGTGGTCGCCCTGCTGGTCCAGTGCGGCCCGGATCAGCCCGGCGAACAACGGGTGCGCACGGGTGGGCCGGGACTGGAACTCCGGGTGCGCCTGGGTGCCGACGTAGTACGGGTGCACGTCCGGCGGCAGCTCCATGAACTCCACCAGCGCGCCGTCCGGCGAGGTGCCCGAGACCACCAGGCCGCCCGCCTCGAACTGAGCGCGGTAGGCGTTGTTGACCTCGTAGCGGTGGCGGTGCCGCTCACTCACCCGCTCGCTGCCGTAGGCCTTGGCGGTGACGGTCCCCGAGGTCAGGACGGCGTCGTAGGCACCAAGGCGCATGGTCCCGCCCAGGTCGCCCCGGCCGTCGACGATCGCCAGCTGCTCGGCCATCGTCGCGATCACCGGGTGCTCCGTACCCGGGTCGAACTCCGACGACGACGCCCCGGCCAGGCCCAGCACGGACCGCGCATACTCCATGACCATGACCTGCAGACCGAGGCAGATCCCCAACGTCGGGACTCCTCTGGTCCGGGCCCAGGTCAGCGCGCCGACCTTGCCCTCGATGCCCCGGACGCCGAACCCGCCGGGGACCAGCACGGCGTCCACCCCGGCCAGGGCACGCTCGGCACCCTCGGGTGTTCCGCAGTCGTCGGATGCGATCCACCGGATCCGAACCCGCGCGTCGTTGGCGAACCCGCCGGCACGGAGTGCCTCGGCAACGGACAGGTAGGCATCGGGCAGGTCGATGTACTTGCCGACCAGCGCCACCTCGACCTGGTGCGTTGCGTGGTGGACCACGCGGGTCACCCGGTCCCAGGCACTCCAGTCGACGTCCCGGAACGGCAGCCGGAGCCGCTGCACCACGTAGGCGTCCAACCCCTCGCCGTGCAGCACCCGCGGGATGTCGTAGATGCTCGGCGCGTCGGCGCACGTCACGACAGCCTCGATGTCGACGTCGCAGAACAGTGCGATCTTGCGCTTGGTCGGCTCGGGCAGCTCGCGGTCGGCGCGCAGCACCAGGGCATCCGGCTGGATGCCGACGGAACGCAGGGCGGCGACGGAGTGTTGGGTCGGCTTGGTCTTCAGCTCACCGCTCGGCACCAGGTAGGGCACAAGGGACACGTGCAGGAAGAACACATTGTCTCGCCCGACGTCCTGGCGGACCTGCCGCGCAGCCTCGATGAACGGCAGGGACTCGATGTCGCCGACCGTCCCGCCGATCTCGGTGATGATGACGTCGACCTCGGGGCCCGCCTGGGCGCGCATCCGGTACTTGATCTCGTCGGTGATGTGCGGGATCACCTGCACGGTGTCGCCGAGGAACTCCCCGCGCCGCTCCTTGGCGATGACGGTGGAGTAGATCTGCCAGGTGGTGACGTTCGCCTGGGAGGTCAGGGGCACGTCAAGGAAGCGCTCGTAGTGCCCGATGTCCAGGTCCGTCTCGGCGCCGTCGTCCGTGACGAACACCTCACCGTGCTGGAACGGGTTCATCGTGCCCGGGTCGACGTTGAGGTACGGATCGAGCTTCTGCATGGCGACCCGGATGCCCCTGGACCGCAGCAGGCGGCCGAGGCTGGAGGCCGTCAGGCCCTTGCCGAGTGAGGAGGCGACGCCCCCGGTGACGAAGATGTGCCGGGTCGTGAAGTCCGACCGCCCGGAGGGTCTGCTTGCGCGCTCTGCCACGGGCTTTTACTCTACCCGACGGTTGTCGCGTCGCCGTCACGACTCTCGGGCGAGCCGAGTCCGACGACGTCCGCCGGGCCGGGCCGACCACGCAGGGTCCGGACGACCGACCGGTCGAACAACCACATGAGCCCTCCGACGACGACGCCGCACACCGCAGCCCCGAGCACGCCACTGAGCACGGCGCCGGCGAGGTCCGAGGCGTCCAGTGCGTTCACGCACCACCGACCCAGCCAGGCACCCGCCACCGACGCCACCACGAGCGCTGCGCCGGTACGGGCGAGGCCGTCGACGGCTGCCCGTCCCGCGGATCGCACGATGCCGACCACGAGACCAACCCCGGCCACGGTCATCCCGATCGAGTTCGCGACGCCGAGCCCCTGCAGGGTGGCAACCTGGTCCGCGCCCCCGCCGACCAGCAGTGGGACCAGCACGACGGCCGCGACCGCCATCACGAACCAGCCGCTGGCCGTCGCCGTCACCGCAACGCGTCCACGGTGCAGGGCGTACAGCGCGCGCGACAGGTGCAGGATCAAGCCGAACCCCAGCAGTCCTGGGGCCATCCACGTCAGACCCTCCGCCATCCCCGTGACGTCGCCCTTGGCGATTGGCACGAAGACCTGCTCGACGGCGGGAGCCACGGCCACCAGTGCGGCGGCGCCGATCCCGGAGACCAGCAGCACCGCCCGGGTGGTGCTCGCGGTCAGCAGCGCGAAGCCTGGCCGGTCGCCGCGGGTGGCCCGCTCGGCCAGCCGCGGAAGGGTCGCCGTCGCGAGCGGGAACGCAAAGACGGCGTAGGGCAGCAGGTACACCGCCTGGGTGGACAGGAACACCGGGAACGTGCCTGCCCCGCCGTGCGCGTTGGACATGGTCATCGCGGCGAGCACGCTGACCTGCTGGGCGATCACGGCACCCAACCCGGCCACTGCCAGAGCTCGCGCCCGCACCGCGACGCCCTCCGGGAAGGCCAGCGTCGGGCGCAGGCGTACTCCCGTGCGGTGAGCCGGCCAGAGCAGCGACAGGGTCATCACGGCGACACCGGCCGTCGTCCCCCAGCCCAGCAGGGCGACGGCGGCGTCGGCGACCGCGGCGGGGTCATCCTTGGCTCCCGGCACCATGCGGCCGAAAGCGAAGAAAGCCGCGATCACCACGAGGCTGTTGAGCAGCGGTGCCATGGCGGCGGCGAGGAAGCGCCGCTGTGCCTGGAGCACCCCGGTGAGCACCACCCCGATGCCGTAGAGCGGGATCTGCACAGCGAACGCGGTCAGGAATGTGGCCGCGAGCTCGATCTCCACCTCGGTCTTGCCCTGCATGAAGAGCCCGACCAGCGGCCTCGCCAGCAACGCCACGACCAGAGCCAGCGGGACGAGCACGGCCAGCGCCCAGCCGACGAGGGCCGAGGCCGTGCGGTCGACGTCCCGGCGCATCGACCGCGCTAGCGGCGCAGCAATCAACGGCACTACGGCACCGGCGAGGGCACCACCCGCCACGACCTCGAAGAGCACGTTGGGCAGGGCGTTGGCGGAGGTGTAGGCGTTGCCGACGGCGTCAGCGCCGACCTCGCTGAGCATCACCCCCCAGCGAAGGAACCCGACGACCCGGCTCGCGATGTTGACCAGGGCGATCATGGCCGCAGCGCCGGCCAGGCCGGTGACGAGCTGCCGGGCCTTCACGGTCGGCCGTCCGCCCGGCGCCCCCACCTGTCGATCGCGGCCAGGGCCGGCGTCCGCTCGATCACCTTCGTGAAGCTCACCCGCTCGCTGGCGAGGGTCAGCCCGACGGCACCGGCCAACAGGGCGAGCCGGACCGGGCGGGGCGCCGAGGCCACCGCTGCGGTGCCCAGCAGGGCGCCGAGCGCATTGGCGCCGCCGTCACCGAGCATGTCCCGCTCCGCGAGGTCCGGTCCGAGTGCGGCCGCCGCCGAGCCGAGGCAGGCGGCGGCGAGCGAGCGGCCTCTGGGGTGCAGCAGCGCCGGCAGCGCGGCGATCCCACCCGCCTTGAGCGCCCGCCCCGGCCGTAGGTCCAGCAGGTTGACGAGGTTGGCGGAGGCGGCGATCAACGCACCCGAGGTGACGACGTCGACGCCCCGCGCGGTCAGCGACCGGCCCGCCCGCCCCGGCCCGCCACCGAGCACCGCGGCGGCCAGCAGCCCGGTCGCACCGATGCCGAGCACCTTCAGGGCGCCGGTGGTGAGCTCGCCTCGAGCCAGAGCGCCCAGGTGACCGCGGAGCCCCTTGCGCGCGGCCCCTGCGTCCTCAGCGAGGTCGTCGACCAGGCCGAACGTCGCGGCACCCGCGACCGCGACAGCGCCGGCCGCCCCGGCCCGCCCTCCGGCCGTCAAGGCGCCGACGAGCAGCCCTGCGGCGACCGACGGACCTTCCAGCAGGCTGATCTCCTGGCCCCGGTGGTTGATGCGGGTCCATCGAGCCCTGTCGGCACTGCCGGCACTGTCGGCACTGCCGGCACTGCCGGGCGGGACCATCAGGCCCAGCACCTGGCGGGTCGCCCAGCACGCGCCGGCGGCGACGGTCGCGGCCGTCGAGGCGCTCGGACGGGTCATCCCTGCGTGCCGTCGGTCGCCGGGGTCTCGGTGCCGACGGTCCCGTCCGGGACCGGGCGCTGCGGCGGGGCGAGCACCACCCGCGGTGGCACGGCGGCCGTCGCGTCCGGGTCGGATCCGTAGTGACCTGTCTCGCCACTGATCTGACCCGCGAGGGCCAGCGGCACACTGATCTGGCCTACCAGGGTGTGCACGGACGTCACGGTGCTCACGTGTGTTGAGGTGCGGGCATCGTCGCGCAGCGCCCACAGCACGCCACCCTCGACGAGCTCGTGCCCGGCAACGACAGCGCCGCCCAAACGCGCCTGGGCCGCAACGGCGATCTCCGTCGCGGCCTCAACGGACGCCTGGAGCTGCGTCAGATCGTCGGCGGTCGGCTCCGCGCCCGGCGTCGCCTGCGTCGCCTGGTCTGCGACGTCCGCGGTGGGCCCCACGACCAGGACGATCGCGTCGGCGGGCTCGAGGAGCTCCCCCGCGACATCGACAAGACCCGCCTCCGCAAGCAGCTGCAGCACCACGACCGCGTTGTCCGACCGCGCGTCGGGGTTGTCCGCGGCCGGCGTCGTCAGAGCCTGCGCGAGCGCCTCGGCCAGCTCGGTCGCGGTGCTGGCGGCTGTCGGCGGCGCAGGGTCGAGGTACTCGACAAGGGTGCCCGCGAGTGTCTGGCGGTAGGTCGGTCGGCCGGGGTCCGTCCACTCCGGCGTGACCCGGACCGTCCCGGTGACCGTCGCGCCCGCCTGGACGATGCGCTCGCTCACCTGCTCCAGGACGGACCCAGCCGTGCCACCGATCTCGACGACGGCGATCCGCCGGCCGTCGAGAATGCCCGCCAGCAGATCCGGCGCCACGGCGGCGAAGGCGTCCTCGCTCTGGACCAGCGCCACATTGCTCTGATCGAGCTCGGCCCGCAGGTCGGCGGCCCGTGCCCTCAGCTGGTCGACCTCGCCGGTGAGCGTGTCGCCGATGGTCTCCTTGAGCGGGCCTGCCCCCAGCACGATGCCCACAGCGAGCGCGAGGAACACGGAGATCAGGGACACCAGGTGGTAGCGGAAGTCGATCACGTCGTTCTCCTGTCGGGCGCCGGGCTCATGCCACACCGTCGAAGAGCTGCCGCACGGAGGACCACACGGAGTCCAGCCATGCGCCGAGCAGCCCAAGCGTCGTCTGGCCCGCCGCAGTGGATGCGATGGCGATCGTGAGAGCGAGCAGGCCGGCGAGCACCAGCCAGCCGAGCTGCCAGTTCGAGATGCGCTGACGGTACAACCGGGACACACCCTTGGCGTCGACCAGCTTCCCGCCGACCCGGAGCCTGGTCAGGAAGGTGCTGGCCATCCCGGAGCGACCCTTGTCGAGGAACTCGATCAGGGTGGCGTGGGTACCGACGGCGACGATCAGCTCGGCGCCCTTGTCGTCGGCGAGCAGCATGGCGATGTCCTCGCTGGTGCCCGTTGCGGGGAACACGACGTGCTCGACTCCCAGGGCTTCCACGCGCTCAACACCGGGGGCCTGGCCGTCGCGGTAGGCGTGCACCACCACCTCTGCCCCGCAGGTCAGCGCCCGGTCCGAGACCGAGTCCATGTCGCCGACGATGATGCTCGGCTTCCAGCCGGCCTCCAGGATCGCGTCCGCCCCGCCGTCCACCCCGATCAGCACCGGCCGGTACTCCTTGATGTACGGGCGGAGGGTGACCAGGTCCTCCTTGTAGTGGTAGCCCCGGACGACGATGAGCACCTGTCGCCCGTCGATCACCGTGGTGATTTCCGGGACCCCGACGCCGTCCAGCAACAGCTCGCGCTCCCGGCGCAGGTAGTCCATCGTGTTGGCGGCGAAGGCCTCCAGCTGCGTTGCCAGGCCGGCCCGGGCGTCCTCCATCGCCACGGCCACCGAGGCCGCGTCCTGGAGCTTCCCCTCCGCGACCAGCCGCTCGTCGTCGTGCACGGCTGCGTCCACCACCCGGATCCGCCTGCCATCCTCGAGGGTCAGCACGTCCGGACCGAGGTCGTCGACCAGTGGGATGCCCGCCTCGAGCAGGATCCCCGGGCCAAGGTTGGGATACCGGCCCGATGTCGAGCGGGCGGCGTTGAGCACCGCGAGCGGACGGCACGCGGCGAGGGCCTCGGCCGACACACGGTCGAGGTCGAGGTGGTCGATCACCGCGATCTCACCGGGCCGCAGCCGCTTGGTCAGGTTCTTGGTCCTGGCATCAACGCGGACGGTGCCGGCGATCCCCGGTTCTCCGGGCGTAGAGCGACGCTGGCGCAGAAACAGTCTCATCAGGGGTCATCGTCCCACGACGGAGCGCTCAAGGAGTTCCGCTGCGTGCTGAAGGGCCGTTGCGGAGTCCTCCTGACCGGAGAGCATGCGGGCCAGCTCGATCACCCGGTCGTCTCCAGCGACCGCCCGGACGTCAGCGGCAGTGACCACGTCCGTGCCCCCCGACTTCTCGACGACGACGTGCCGGTCGGCGAACGCGGCGACCTGCGGCAGGTGGGTGACCACCACGACCTGCGCCTGGCGGGCCAGCTCGGCCAGACGCCGACCGACCTCCACCGCCGCTTTGCCTCCGACGCCGGCGTCGACCTCGTCGAAGACGAAAGTCGACGGCCGGATGGCACCGGACCCCGGCGCGGTGGCCAGGGCGACCTCGATGGCCAGCATCACGCGGGACAGCTCTCCGCCGGAGGCGCCGTGGCCCAGCGGAAGGGCCGGGGCACCGGCATGGGCCGCAAGGAGCATCTCCACGTCCTGGCCACCCCAGGGGCCCAGCTCGGCCGTTGGCGTGAGCAGCACGCGGAACGTCGCTGCCGGCATCGCCAACCCGGCGAGCTCGGCCGTGACGGCCTCCGCAAGCCGTTCGGCGGCCGCACTCCGCCCGACGCCGATCGCGTCCGCCAGGCGTGCCAGCTCTGCCTCGAGCCCCGCAATCTGCTCGCGGAGGGAGGTCGTCCGGTCCTCGCCCTGCTCCAGCTCCAGCAGGCGCAGCCCCGCCCACGAGGCCCAGGCCAGAGCGTCGTCAACGGTGCCGGAGTGGGCCCTGGCGAGGAGCGTCAGCTGAGCGCGACGGTCCTGGACGGCGGCCAGCCGGCCGGGGTCCGCCTGGACCTCGCCGACGTAGCGGGCAAGATCCGTCCCCAGGTCGGCGAGGGTGTAGCCCACCTCTGCCAGCCGCTCCGCCAGGGCCGCCAGGGCTTCGTCGTGCCGGGTGACCGGGTCGAGGGCCCGTCTGGCCTGCTCGACCAGCATCGCCGCCGCGTCAAGGCCCACCGCATCGTCGGTACCGGACACCGCCTGGTGGGCGGCGTCGGCGGCGGCTCGGAGGTCTTCGGCATGGCTGAGGCGTTCAGCCTCGGCGGCGAGCTCGAGATCCTCGCCGGGCTGCGGCTCCACCCGCTCGACCTCGGCAAGCCCGAGCCGGAGCAGCTCGGTCTCCCGCGTGCGGTCCTGCGCGTGCCCTACCAGCTCCACGAGCTCGGCGACGACGCGCTGGCGCTCCGTCCAGGCCGCCCGGTAGCCGTCAAGGAGCGCACCGTGCTCGGTACCGGCGAACGCGTCCAGCGCCATGCGCTGCCGCATGGGTGAGCGCAGCCGCACCTGGTCGGCCTGCCCGTGCACGGTCACCAGGTGCTCGGCCAGGTCGGCCAGGACCGCCTGAGGAACCGTGCGTCCGCCCAGGTGGGCGCGAGACCGGCCGGCCGCGGCGACGGTGCGGAGGACGGTGAGCACGCCGTCGTCGTCGACGTCCGCACCCGCCTCCCGCGCACGCTCGGCCACCAGGGAGCCGGCAGGGACGACGAAGCAGCCCTCGGCCGTCGCCTGCTCGCTCCCGTTGCGAACCGTTGCGGCGTCGGCGCGGCCGCCGAGGAGCAGCCCGAGACCGGTGAGCAGCATCGTCTTGCCGGCCCCCGTCTCGCCGGTGATCGCCGTCAGGCCCGGGCCGAGGGTCACCCGCGCGGACGCGATGACGCCCAGGTTCTCGATCCGGATCTCCTCGATCATCGGCCGTCTTCGGCAGCAAGCGTGCGCGTCGCATCGCTCGTCGACCACGAGCCGTTAGGGACGCGTCCGCGCCAGCCGGACACGGGCAGGTCGAACCGGGAGACCAGACGGTCGGCGAACGGGGCGCGGCTCAACCGGGCGAGCCGCACCGGGATCGGGCTGCGCCGCACCTCGACGCGCGTACCGACCGGCAGGTCCATCGTGCGGCGCCCGTCGCAGCTCAGTACGCCGGCGCTGACCGAACGCGTGAGCACCTCGACGGCCAGCACCGAGGACGGGCCGACCACCAGCGGCCGCGCGAAGAGGGCGTGCGCGGACACCGGCACCAGCAGGATGGCGTCGACGTCGGGCCAGACCACCGGACCACCGGCCGAGAAGGCATGCGCCGTGGATCCCGTCGAGGTCGCCATGACCACTCCGTCGCAGCCGAACGACGACAGCGGGCGACCGTCCACCTCGACGATCACCTCGATCATTCGCGAGGGGTCGGCCTTCTCGATCGTGGCGTCGTTGAGGGCCCAACCGTGCTCGACGCCGTCCCCGGGCCGCAGCACGCGGACCTCGATGGTGCCCCGCTCCTCGACAGCGTACCGCCCAGCCGCGACCCGCTGCACCGCCTCGGCGATGTCCTCGCGCTCGGCCTCGGCAAGGAAGCCGACGTGGCCGAGGTTGAAGCCGAGCAGGGGAACCGCCGTGCCACGGGTGATCTCGGCCGCCCGCAGGATCGTGCCGTCGCCACCGAGCACCATGACCATCGCCAGCTCGTCGAGGTCCACCCCGTCCGCCTCGGTGCAGGCCTGCATCCCGGCATCCCGGAGCGCGAGCACCACCTCCTGCGCGGCGCCGACGGCCTCGGGCCGCCCGCCGTGAGTGATCACCAGCACCGAGCTCACCGGATGCTCCTCACCGTCGCGGCGCCCACCAGGGCCGCGACATCGTCCCGCACAGCCAGCCGGACGGCGTCGTGCACGCTCTGCCCGGCAGCGTCGCCCAACCCTGTGTCGCCGACCGGCGACGCCGAACCGGGTGTCAGCCACAGGAAGTACTCGCGGTTGCCCGCCGGGCCCGGAAGCCCGCTCGGCACGACGGCGCGCACGACGGCGCCGAGGTCCCTGGCCACCTCGGCCACCCTACGGACCGCCTCCTCGCGAAGCGCCGGCGACGTCACGACGCCCGAGGCGCCCAGCCGTTGCCGGCCGACCTCGAACTGGGGCTTGACCATGAGCAGGAGGTTCCCCCCCTGGGCGACCGCCCCGACGAGCGCCGGCAGCACAACGGTCAGCGAGATGAACGAGAGGTCCGCTACCACGATGTCGACCGGGCCGCCGACGTCCTGCGGGCTCAGCCAACGGACGTTGACGCCCTCCCGGACGGTCACGCGGGGATCGGCGGCGACGACCGGAGCGATCTGGCCATGGCCGACGTCGACGGCGACGACGTGAGCGGCCCCACGCTCGAGGAGCACCTGGGTGAAGCCGCCGGTCGAGGCACCGGCGTCGAGACACCGGGCACCCGCCGGCTGCAGCGCTCCGGGCACCAGCGCGTTGATGGCGTCCAGCGCGCCGGCGAGCTTGTGCGCGGCACGGGAGACGTACTCGGTCGCCTCGTCCGGGACGATCGAGACCGCCGCCGCCTCAGGGACGAGCTGGGAGGCCTTGCGGGCGACCACATCACCGACCCGCACCCTGCCCTGCGCGACCAGCGCGGCGGCGCGACCGCGCGACCGAGCGAGGCCGCGACGGACCAGCTCGGCATCCAGCCGGGCCGAGGCTGCGCTCATCCGTCGGTCTCCGCCAGCCGGTCCGCCAGGGCGGCCTGAACGGCGTCGACGACCGCGACATGGTCACGCAGGGGCCGCTGGTCGAGGCTCGCCAGCTCGACGAGCGCCGCGTCGACCGCCGAATCGCCGGTCGGCAACGTCCCCTCGTGCTCCACGGTCCCTCCCTGAGCGATCAACCGGTCCGAACGGTTCCACTCACCACGCTACCGGTCGGACTTCCGCGATCCGTTGTGGTGCACAGCTGTCACCGGTCCAGTACGAGCAGGTCAGGCACCGTTGCGGGATCGAGCGGCTCCCCGGCATCGGCGGCCGACCACGCGGCCACGCATGCGGCGCGCGAGATGTCGATGGGCGCTGCGCGGTCGGTGCGCAGGTCCAGGCTGCCATCTGCGACACGAGCCCCCGCACCGCCGCACGTCCACCAGCCGTCCGGGCCGCGCTCAGGGGCCGGATGGGCCTCGTGCAGGCTACGAAGGTCTGCACCAAGGAAGTCGGGGCGCTGCGGCGGTGGTGCCAGGACGGCATCGCGCGCCGAGGACACGCCGGTGAGCACGTGCAGGCCGGCGAACCCGGCCGCGCGGGCCCCGGCGAGGTCGGTGTCCAGCCGGTCCCCGATCACCAGCGGATGTGTGGCACCGCGCGCCGCCGCGGCCAGCCGGAACATCGCGGGGTCGGGCTTCCCGGCGCCGAGCGGCTGCACACCGGTCGCGGCCACGACGGCCGCCACCAGCGACCCGTTTCCCGGTGCGAGCCCCTGTTCGTTCGGCAGGGTGAGATCAAGGTTCGTCGCGACGTGCCGCGCGCCGCGCTCGATCGCGTAGGCCGCCTCTGCCAGCTCACGCCAGCTGACGTCCGGGGCGAAGCCCTGCACGACGGCGTCGGGCCGGTCGGCAGCGCAGCCGACCACCCGGAAGCCGGCCGCGCGGACGGCGGTGAGCAGACCGGGGCCGCCGACGACGAGCACCCGGGCATGTGGTGGCACCTCCTCCGCGAGGAGTGCCACGGCCACCTGGGCCGACGTGAGTACCTCTGCGGCGTCGGCGTCGATGCCCAGGCTGACGAGCTGGGCGGCGACCGACTCCGGTTCACGCGATGCGTTGTTGGTCACGAACACCAAGCCCATCCCTGCGCTGCGCGCGCGGTCGAGGCTCTCGGCGGCGTGAGCCACCACGCCCGAACCCCGGTAGACGACACCGTCGAGGTCGACGAGCGCCAGGTCATAGGCGTCGACGAGAGGCTCCGCGCTGGCCAGGAGCATCAGCTGGTCACCTCACCGGGCGGGGGTGCGCTGTCGCCTGCGTCCGCACGATCCGCGGGATCATCAAGGTCGGTGACGAAAACGGGCTCCTCGTCGCCGAACGCCTCGTCCGGGATCCCGGCCATCACGGCGTCGGCCTCCTCGATCCGTCCGCAGGCGCGCAACGCGGTGGCGCGAGCCTCGGCGACGCGCCATCCCACCGGGCCGGACAACAGTCGCATGGCAGGGGTGCTCAGGACCGCGAGGGCCGCGTCGGGCTGCTGGAGGTCCAGCCGCGCGCCGCTGACGACGATGGCGAGCTCGATCTGCACGACGGGGGTCAGAAGGCCCGCATGCTCCTCAGCCAGCGCCAACGCCCGCTCAGGCCGGCCGAGGCCGCGTTCGCAGTCCGCCATCAGCGGGACGTGCTCGTTGGACCCGCTCAGCCGCCGAGCGGTCCGCAGCTCACGCAGGGCCTCGGCGTACCGACCGGTGCGGTAGGCGGTGATGCCCGCGGCCTCCCGGACGACATCGACCCGGCCGGCCCGCCGCACTGCCTCCTGGGCGTGCGCGTATGCAGCCTCGGGATCGTCGTCCAGAAGGCGTCCCGCCATCACCAGATGACGCGCTACCCCGTCCGCGTTGTCCTTGGCCAGCGTCCGCAGGCGGGAACGCGCCGCCCGATCGAGATCGCCCGCTGTGACATCATCCGGGAGATCCGGGGCTGGAACCCGCTCGGGATGTGGCCGCGGCCCCGGTGAGCGGGAGTCGTCGCGCGGAGGGCGCGCCGAGCGAGCGCCGCGCGAATGATCGGAACCGGCGCTCGATGCACCACGGCTCCCCCCGTCACGACGCGCACCACCCGCGCCACGGGGCGCACCACCCGCGCTTCCGGGACGGGGCGGCCGTCGGCCTTCATCAGCACGTGCCTTGCGGCCTCCGGTTCCACCAGCCCAACCTGCGCCACCGCCACTGCGGCCGTCCGGGGCACCGTCGCGCCCATGACCAGAAGCACCGCCACCACGCGCACCATCGCGCCCATGGCCGGCGCCAGGACCCCCAGAGCCGGCGCCGTCACGGCTGTGACCAGCACCACCGCGACCGCCAGCACCACCGCGACCGCCAGCACCAGCACCACCGCCACCGCCAGCACCACCGCCACCCGCATCTCCGCGACCGGCGCCACTGCGCCCGCCGCTCGCACCTCCAGAGCGCGACCCACCGCGCCCATCGCCGCTTGCGCCGCCCGGGGAACTCATCGTCTGACCTCCAGCACGTGGACCATCCTGTCACAGCCACAAACGCAGAAAGGGCCACCCCTGTGGGGTGGCCCTTTCTGAAAGATGTCCGGCGGCGACCTACTCTCCCACACAGTCACCCGTGCAGTACCATCGGCGCAGAAGGGCTTAGCTTCCGGGTTCGGAATGGAGCCGGGCGTTTCCCCTTCGCTATGACCGCCGTAACTCTATGGAGATGTCAATCAGTTCCCGACCGCATCTCGGGAACCGCACAGTGGACGCGTAGCACAACAAGTGTTGTGTCAAGTCATCGGCCTATTAGTACCGGTCAGCTTCATGTGTCTTTGGTCCACACTCCCACGTCCGGCCTATCAACCCAGTGTTCTAGCTGGGGGCCTCTCGGGGCGAACCCCATGGAAACCTCATCTTGAAGCAGGCTTCCCGCTTAGATGCTTTCAGCGGTTATCCCTTCCGAACGTAGCCAACCAGCCGTGCTCCTGGCGGAACAACTGGCACACCAGAGGTTCGTCCGTCCCGGTCCTCTCGTACTAGGG
>JBBRCL010000048.1:0-20138 GCA_038204895.1 Actinomycetales bacterium
CTCGAGACCCTCGCCCAGGCCAAGAAGGCACCACGGTCCAGACCCCCCGTCAACAGCACCTGGAACCAACCCGGCTGGCGGAGGAAACCAGATGAGGCAACGTCATAGCCCCCGCGGAGGTATTGACATGAGGCAACAGGCGGCACGCGAAGGTGAAGGCGCGCGCTCCGGGTGCACCCCTCGATGGATCAGGTGCCCGAGAGAGCCCTTGCTTCGAGCGAGCCGTCCACCACCGCCGTCGCGATGGAGGTCAGGGTGAGGCCGGTGTGACGAGCGTGGTCACGCATCCGGGTGAAGGCGGCGTCCACGCCGACACCTGTCCGGGCGGCCAGGACCCCCTTGGCTTGTTCGATCAGCACCCGGCTGTGCAGCGCGGTCTGGAGCTGTTCGGAGAGCACAGTCTGCTCTCGCAGGTTCTGCTCGTTCAGCAACCCGATGGTGGCAACGTCCGCCATGGCCTGCCCGACCGCGATGTCGTCATCGCTCAGGTCGACCGGCTCATCGGTGAAGAGGTTCAGCGCACCGATGACCCGGCCGCGCAGGCGCATCGGCAGGGCATGGGTACGGTCGAACCCGGCCGCCATCGCCGCGGCGGTGAACACGGGCCAGCGGTCGTTGGCGTCGGAGAGGCTGACGTTGGTGACGGCCCTACCGGTCAGGTAGCAGTCTCGGCACGGACCTTCGTCAACCTGCAGCTCGAACAGCTCGACCAACCTCATCCGTTCCGTCGAGCTCGCCATCAGGCGCAGGTTGCCGCGCTCGTCCGTCAGCATCAGACCTGCGGCGTCGGCACGCAGCAACTCGACGCACCTCTCGGTGAGCGTATGGAGAAGGTCGACCACGTCGAACTCCTCGACAAGGGTGTCTGCAAGTTCGACAAACACCTGCGCCAGACGCTGTGACCCATCCATGGCTTCTCCCGTGCTCTCGCCCCTCCTCGGGGCTTCTCAGTATCCCGTTCTTGGTCTCAGTTGTTATCCCGTTCTTGGTCTCAGTTGTTCAGCAGCACGGACTCGGCTGCGTCAGTCCCCCTGGATGCGTCCGTCCTCGTCACTCGCGAAAAGGACGACCCCGGCGAGCACGTCGTGGGCCAAGGACATGATCGGACGCTCCGCCGCGAAAGCACGTGCCCGGAGCAGCACCAGCGCCTGGCCGAGTGTGACGTCGGCCTGCACGGCGATCATCCCGGTGGCCTGATGCACCTCCGCGCGGTCCTCGATCACATGCACCGGTCCTGTGTCGGAACCGTCCAGATCCTGTGACTGCAGGCGCAGGAGGATCGAGGCGGCGGCGTCGGCGAACGAGAGCGCCTCGGCCAGCTCGTCATCGTTCAGCGCTCCAGGCACGTCGCGGTACAGGTCCAGCACCCCGAGGCGGATGGCCCCGACCCGCAGCGGGAACGCGAAGATCGCGCGGATGCCCGCCTCCAGCGCACCCGCCGAGAAGCCTGGCCACCGCGCCGGCCCCGAAACCTCGAGGTCGGGTTGCAGGACCGGTCGGCCGGTCCTGGAGGAGTCGACGCACGGCCCTTCGCCGAGGGTGTACTGGAGCTCCTCCATCGTTGCTGCCGGGCCGTCGCTCGCCGCGACCGAGCCAGCCGGGCCCGCGTCCGTCATCAGCACCATCCCGACCCCGGTCACGGACAGCGCCTGCGCACACGCCCGCACCAACAGGTCGGGGAGCCGCGACGCTGCGGGGAAACCTTCCGCGACCCCGGCCAGGATCTCAGCAACCCGCACCGAGGCCACGCTGATCACCATCCTCATCGTCAGCGCCACCAGGACCCGGCAGAGCCGTCATGCCGGGGCCATGGTCGGGAGCAGCACCGCCGCGAGACGACGCCGGCGCCCACAGCAGCAGATCCCAGCCTAGCCCCGCCGGTCGTGGACGCAGCCCGACAAGCCCTGCCCAACTGACGCACGTACGATCAAGACCGACGCCGCGCCGTGTGCCGTCGGCCGGGGTTCCCGGAGGGCGAAGGGGCGTGACGCCGATGGATCCCCTGCTCGTTCCTCGAGAGGCCTTCGAGTCCATGGTGGTCGACGCCCTCGACGCCCTGCCGCAGTGGATGGCGCCGATCGTCGCGGAGATCGCCGTGCTGGTAGAGGAAGAGCCGGCACCGGAGCAGGCACCACCGGGCAGCACGCTTCTCGGGTTGTATCGCGGTGTGCCGCGCACCCGCCATGGGGGCCGGGTCCCCGGGACGACCCCGGACACCATCACCCTCTTCCGCGGACCGATCGTGCGCGCGTGCACCAGCCTCGAGAGCGTCCACGCCCGGGTGCTCAAGGTCCTCGGTCACGAGATCGGTCACGCGATGGGGCTGAGCGAGTCGAAGCTGAGGTCGCTCGGCTGGCTGTAGTCGACGGGGTCGGGAATCATGTCCCGATCGTGGGACCGGGATCGACCTCATCGGGAGCCGGGGGGCGATCCTGCGCGGCGCTGAGCTCGGGTGGCTCCAGGTGCGACTCCATCGACCTCAGACGCTCGTCGATCTGCGCCAGACGCTCCAGGATCCGCTCGTCCGTCGACGCCTCTCGCGCCTCGAAAGGGGCGTCCTGCTCGCGCACGAACAGCGACGCAAGAGACGCGCTCACCATCGCGAGCAGCAGGAAGCCCATCACCATCAGCACCATGGACAACGCAGCCCCGATCGCGGTGCGCGGCGGTTCACCAACGAACCCAACGGTCGTGATGAGACTGATCGACCACCACAGGCCCCGCCAGAAGGACGCAACGGTGTGGGTCTCGATCGCCGCCGCCGCGCCCGCGGTGACGATCACGACCCCCAGAGACCCGATGACCGCCGGCCAGAGCCACGAACTCCTCACGCGAAAGGGTCGAGTGCTTGCCATTGTTGGTGCTCCCTGTGCCGGTCGACAGACGTGCCTCGTCATGCTCGCACGGTCCGACCCGGCCGTGCCCCCCGCGGCCACGGCCCATCGTGGCTCGTCTCCCGGATGTGGCGTGGGACCTGGCCGAGCCTCGGCGCTTCCGGGGTCGCAAGGGTGCCGGCAACCTCATAGGTTGACCCTGCGGTGTACCGTCCGACGGCACGCCGTCGGTTGTGATCGGGCATGCGCGAAGGAGACCGCTGGTGAGCCACGAAGCCCCGGCCGCTTCCCCGACGCCCACGTCGCCCGAGCCGATCGGCCGTCAGGAAGACCCGGGCGCGACCGACATCGCGACGGCCGCAACCCTGGGAGTGCCTGCGCTTCTGGAGCGGCTCTCCACGCAGATGACGGGCCTGTCAGCAGCAGAGGTGCTGCGTCGCCGCGCCGCGGTGGGGTCGAATGCCCTGAGGAGCCACGGCGCGAGCGCATGGGGAGTGCTCGTCCGCCAGGTCCGCAACCCTCTGCTTGGGCTGCTCGCCGGAGCTGTCGTGGTCTCCGGTGTGGTGGGCGACCTGACCGACGCGGCCTTGATCAGCGCGATCGTTGCCTTGAGTGTGATCCTGGGGTTCGCCAACGAGTACCGCGCCGCCCGCGCCGTCGCGGCCCTGCAGGACAAGGTCACCCACAAGGTCAGCTGCATGCGTGAGGGGCACACGCGACTCGCCGACGTGGTGGATCTGGTTCCTGGCGACGTCGTGGACCTGCGCGTCGGGGACGTCGTTCCCGCCGACGTGCGACTCGCGGAGGCGGTCGGGCTCGAGGTCGACGAGTCGGTGCTGACGGGTGAGTCGATGACGGTCGAGAAGCAGTCCGGGGTGGCCGTCGCCGGCCAGGGTGCGTTCGACCTGCCGTCCTGCGCATTCATGGGAACGGTGGTGGCGCACGGCACCGCCCAGGCCGTCGTCGTCACCACCGGGACACGGACGGCGTTCGGCAGGATTGCCGCCGCGTTGGGCGAGCAGCAGCCGGTCACGGCTTTCCAGCTCGGACTGCGCCGGTTCTCCGCCCTGCTGGTCAAGGTCGCAGGAGCGCTGACCGCCCTCATCCTGATGATCAACGTGGTGCTGGGCCGACCGCTGCTGGAAGCGCTGCTGTTCTCTCTCGCCATCGCGATCGGGATCAGTCCTCAGCTGCTCCCCGCGATCGTGACGGTGAGCCTGTCGCAGGGCGCCAAGCGGCTCGCGGCCCGACAGGTGCTGGTCAAGCGGCTGGTGAGCATCGAGGACCTCGGCAACCTTGCCGTGCTGTTCACCGACAAGACCGGAACCCTCACCCAAGGGGCGGTCGCCTTCGAGCGCGCGGTCGGTCCGGCCGGGCATCCGTCGGAGGACCTGCTGCGCTGGGGTCTGCTCTGCAACGAGGCCGTGGTCGAGGACGGGCGCGCGGTCGGCGGCAACCAGCTCGACGTCGCCCTGTGGGACGCCGCCGCCGCGTTGACGGTCGACAACCCGGCCGGCACGCCCGCCGACATCACGGCGTACACCCGGGTCGGTTCGGTGCCCTTCGACCATGAGCGCCGACTTGCCTCGGTGGTGGTCGACACTCCCGACCAGGGACGTCTGGCGGTCGTCAAGGGCGCGCCCGAGGCGGTCCTCGCCCGGTGCAACGACCTCGACCCTGCGGCGAACGCCACGCTGGCGAGCCTCTTCGCCGCAGGAGCGCGGGTGATCGCGGTCGGCTCCCGTTCCGTTGAGCCCGATGCGCGCGCGGACGTCACCCTGGAACAGGACCTGACACTGGTCGGCTTCCTCGTGTTTGCTGACCCGCCGAAGCCGGATGCCTCCGCCGCGCTCGACCGACTCACCCGACTCGGGATCGTCGTCAAGGTCATCACCGGGGACAACGCCGAGGTCGCCACCAGGGTCTGCCGGGACGTCGGTCTGACCGTCGAAGGCGTGCTCGACGGTGCGGCGCTGGATGCCCTCGACGACGAGGCACTGACGGCAGCCCTTCCCACCACCACCGTGTTCGCCAGGGTCAGCCCGGACCAGAAGGCCCGCATCATCCGCCTGCAGCGCGCTGCGAGCGTCGACGTCGGGTTCCTGGGCGACGGCGTCAACGACGCGGTCGCCCTGCACGCGGCCGACGTCGGCATCTCGGTCGACACTGCCACCGATGTCGCCAAGAGCGCAGCAGACATCGTGCTGCTGGCCAAGGACCTCAATGTGCTGGCAGACGGGGTCGCAGAAGGCCGCCGCACGTTCGCGAACATCATGAAGTACGTGCTGATGGCAACCTCGTCCAACTTCGGCAACATGTTCTCAGCGGCCACGGCGTCCCTGATCCTGCCCTTCCTGCCGATGCTGCCGAGCCAGCTGCTGCTGAACAACCTGCTGTACGACGTCGGTCAGCTGACGCTCCCGAACGACCGGGTCGACGAAGAGCTGCTCACCCGTCCCTCCCAGTGGGACGTCGGCTTCATCCGCCGCTACATGACGTTCTTCGGGCCGATCAGCTCGCTGTTCGACTTCGCAACCTTCGCGGTGCTACTCCTCGTGCTGCACACGAGTGCCCCCGAGTTCCGCACCGGGTGGTTCGTCGAGTCCTTGGCGACCCAGTCCCTTGTCATCCTCGTGATCCGGACACGGCGGACCCCCTTCTTCCGCAGCCGGCCCGCAAGGCCCGTCGCCATCGCCTCGGTCACGGTGGCCCTCGTCGGCGCCGTCCTTCCGTTCACCCCGCTCGCCGGACTGCTCGGTTTCGCGCCTCTGCCACTGGTCTTCTACGCGGTCCTCCTCGCCCTCGTCGTGACGTACCTCACGCTCGCCGAGATCGGCAAACGGCGCTTCTTCCGGCAGCCAACCGGCGACAGACCAGTCGCTGTCCGTCGGCCGAACCGCCACCGCCGAATCCATCGTCGCGCGGCTCGGTTCAGCCAGGCCGGCCGGGTGACCGCCCCGCCCGGAAAGCATGAAGGAGCGTCGACTCGTGGCCGGCCCCCACCGGTTCCGGCAGTTCCCTCACCTCCAGGAGCCACGTGACCGCCACTGACGTCCGACCCCAACGACGTGGTGTGCGACTCAGCCGCCCCCGCGGGCGCAGCCTGTCGGTCGCACTGGTACTGGCTACCGGGACCGCCGACCTCATGGTCGCGCTCGTCCCAGGGCTCGCCGGCCACCTGGAGGTGCTCGGCGACCTGGTGCCGCGCCACGTCGCGGTGGCCGGTCGGGGCGCGTTGGCCCTGACCGGGGTCGGGCTGCTTCTGCTGTCGGCCGCCCTGCGCCGTGGGTACCGGCGGGCATGGGTCCTCGCCCTGCTGCTGTCGGCCGGGAGCGTGCTGCTTCACGTGGTGCGAGGGCTTGACGTGGCCAACCTCGTCCTGAGCGGGTCGCTTGTCGTCAGCCTGGTCGCCACCACTGGCTCGTTCCGGACGCAAGCTCGCACGCGTCCGTCGTGGCTCCTGGCGGCAGTCCCGTCGGTGCTCGGCACAGGGCTGGCATTCGGATGGATGGAGTTCTGGCTGCCGCGGGCGGGCCTGCCGAAGCTCCCTACCGCAGAGCGCCTGTCGGCGGTCGCCAGGGCAATCATCGGCCTCGACCCGGGTGTGACCGCCACGACCAGGATCGCGCAAGCAGTACTTGATGTGCTGCCCCTGTTCGGACTCGCAGCACTCGTCCTCGTCTTCGGTGCACTGGTCGCCCCGCGGCTCGAACAGTCCACCTACCGCCGCCCGGCCGAGCTCCGGGAGTTCGTCGCACAGTACGGCCGGTCCAGCAGCGCGCCGCTGGTGTGCCTGGAGGACAACCGCACCCTGGCGCTGCGCGAGGACCGCGCACTGGTCGGTCTGCAGGTGCACGCCGGTGTCGCCCTCGTGCTGGGCGGGCCGATCGGCCCGGACGAGACGACGGCCTCCGCGTGGGCCGAGCTTGTGCATCGGTGCGACAGCCACGGCTGGGTCCCGGCGGTGCTCGGCGCCGACCGACGACAGGCGGATCTCGCCGCAACGGCGGGCCTCCGCCAGCGCCTGGTCGGCCAGGAGGCGGTGCTCGATGTTGCGCTCTTCACCACCGACGGGAAGCAACGGGCCTCGGTGCGCCACTCCGTGACTCGTGCCCATCGGGACGGGCTGACGGTGGCTCGCTGCACCGACGCCGATCTCGACCAGGAGACGGCCGCCGGGCTGCAGGCCGTGAGCGACGCGTGGCTCAGCCGCAAGCACGGACCGGAGCTGGGGTTCACCCTTGGTCGGTTCGACCCTGCCGAGCTGCACGGTCAGGACCTGTACGTGGCCTTCGTCGAGGGACGACCGGTCGCGTTCATCACGTGGCTCTCCTTCGACGCCGGATCGCGGCGTGTCCTGGACCTGATGCGTCGTGGTCCCGAGGCGCCGCCCGGGACGATGGAAGCTCTCATCATCGCCGCGGTCGCCGACTTCGCGACCCGCGGGGTCGTGAGCGCGAGCCTGGGTGGTGTCCCTCTGGCCGGCACCACCGGTTCTGACGACCGCATCGACATGATGCTCGGCTGGATGTACGAGCACGGCGGTGGGCTGTACGACGCGAAGAGTCTGTATGCGTTCAAAGCCAAGTTCGCGCCGGCCTGGGAACCGATGTACCTCCTGTACCGGACGGGTGCCGACCTCCCGCGGATCGCAACCGCGGCCGCGCTCGCATTCCTGCCCCATCCGTGGCGGCGGACACTCGCCAAGCAGGTCCTCGCAGCAGCCCGCGGCCACGTCGCCGGTCTTCTCGACCGGTACCGGTCGGTCCGTGCCGCCTCAGCCGGCGCCCGGGTGACCGTACCGGTCGTCACGGTCGCCCTGTTCGGTGCCGTCCTGATGGCTGCAGTCGCCTGGCACGGCCTCACCGGTCCCACGTCACCGCAGGCCATCGCCCGGTGGTCATGGTCGCCGCGTCTGGTCGCCGACGGGGAGTGGTGGCGTGTGCTCACGGCGATCGTCGTGACCCGTAACGGCCTGATGGCGGTCCCCATGCTGGTGAGCATCACGGTCATCGGTGCCTATGAACGGCTGGTCGGGTCGTGGCGCACCCTGGTGGTCGCGATCAGCTCAGGTGCGGCCGGATACCTCCTGACCGGGGCGATGATCCTCGCGCTCGCGCCGGTGTGGGAGCCGGTGCCAGGTGCGTCCACCCATCTCAATGTCGGGGCGTCGGGGGCGATCGCTGCGTGCTTCGTCGGTCTCGCTGTGGCCCTGCGCACCTGGTGGTTCTCCCTCGCTGTCGGAGCCGGAGCCATCCTGCAGTTCCTCACTTCGGACCAGGTCGCGGCCTGGGAGCACTCGTGGGCCATGGTCGTGGCACTCGTGCTCTGCGCGGCCACCGGGGCGTTCAGGACTCGGGGCCGAGCAGGTCGGGGTGACGTCATCAGTTGATCGCGCAGCGGTAGGGATCGGCGACCGTGCTGCCGACCAGCGGCTCGCCGGGCCGGCCGGGTGTCCTTGCGCCCCTCGGACGAGGGCCAACGCCTCGCTACTCTGTGGCGATGGGCTTCCCCCGGCCGGGCGCGACGCTCCCACGTCCCGGCGGTGTCGGGAGCCGGTGCGGACGCCCCCTCGTCCCCGGGTCCGTCGTCCCATGATCCCCGCGTGGTTCGACGTCGGGGTCCTGACCGTCGTCACGGCGCTCCTCGGAGTGTGGGTGGTCCACCGGGCCGTACGCCTCCTCCGACCGCGCGGATCTGTTCGGTCGGCGATGGTGCTGCTGGCCATCGCCACCGTCCTGTTCGGTTGGGCCCTGGCCCACGAGGTGCGTCACCAGTGGACCCAGGCTCGCGCGACGGCCCTGATCCGCGAGCTCACCGGCTACCCAGACGCCTACGCGTCTTGCCAGCGATTCACTCCCGACCTGCTGGACCTCAGCCAGTACGCCGGTCACGTGTCCTGGGAGCAACCCCACGCGGCCCACCTGCGACGCGGCACGTGCAACACCCTGGCCTCCTGGCTGGTCAGCGACAAGACCGACCCGACCCTGGAACAGGTGAACGCCCTGCACGTGGTCGTGCACGAGGCGATCCACGTCACAGGTGAGTTCAGCGAGGGGACCACCGAGTGCATCGCCATGCAGCGTGACGCGGAGGCGGCCGAGCTGCTGGGAGCGGCGCCGTCGGACGCCCGAGCCCTCGCAGACGCCTACTACCAGCAGACCTTCCCGCGCATGTCCAGTGAGTACCGCAGCCCGGCGTGCATCGCGGACGGCGCCCTCGACCTGTCGCCCGGTGACGGCCAGTTCCCCTGAGCGCCGGCCCGGACGGGCTGGCGGTTCCGCAAGCTGCGCCGAGGATGCGCCCACCGGGAGCGGTGAAGGGAGCTGACCGAAGCGGGCGCGACTCGAGAAAGCACAGTGGTCTCCGGTGTCGGGGGGACGGCTCCAGACTCTCTACCGGTTCTTGGACGTTGCTGGGTTGGCCTTCTCATCCGGGACGTCCGTCCCGCTTGGCTCGCCCTACCCGCGGTCGGCACGTGGACAGCTCAAGGGCCGCCCCGCCGCTGCACATGAGCGGTGGAACGGCCCTCTGACCTGCTCTTTCACTGTCGGGATGACAGGATTTGAACCTGCGACCCCTTGACCCCCAGTCAAGTGCGCTACCAAGCTGCGCCACATCCCGAATGGCCCCTGCAAGCCGCCAGTACCCTACCGCACGGTACTCGGTGAGCCGCCCGTAGCCGCGGGTCCCGCAGCAGCCCCCGGCGAACCCCGAACCGCTCAGAGCAGCCCGCGGCGCACCAGTCCCCGCATGGCCACCCAGCCGACGGGGATCTGGACCCAGAACGTGAGGATGCGGAAGAGGATCGCCACCGAAGCGGCGACACCGGGGTTGAGCCCGGCTGTGGTCAGACCCGCGGTGAGCGCAACCTCGATCGTGCCCATCCCTCCCGGGGTCGGCAGGATCGCTCCGGCTGCATTGCCCACGAAGTAGACCACCGCGACCTGCACGAGGCTCAGGTGCTGCCCGAACGCGGCCAGCGCGGCCGCGAACGCCAGCACCCACCCGAGCGTGATGACCAGGTCGCCGATCACCGCCATCGCAAGCCTGCGCGGCTGCCCGAGCACCTCCACCAGGCGCGGCCAGGTCTGCTTGACCACCGGCGTGGCCTTGTCCCACGCCCAGGCGCGCAGCGGGCGGAACAGCAGGAGCCCGCCGACGATGGCGGCGACCACCCCGGCAACCCCCAGAGCCGCCGGCGCCGTCGCCAGCACCGATGTGTGGTTCCCACCGGGGATGAGGGAGAAGACCACCAGGACGACGACGGTCACGACGAACTGGGAGAACTGGACCAGAGCGACAGTCGCCACAGCGAGCGGACCCGCGATACCGCGTCGGGTGAGCATGCGGACGTTGAGAGCCGCGGGTCCGAGCCCTGCGGGCGCCGCCACCACCACGAACGCCGCCGCCACCTGCACCCGCACGACGGACCAGATCCGCAGCCGCACCGGCGCCAGCGCGACGTAGGTGAGCGCGGCGCCGAGAAAGGTGACGCCACCGAGTGCGAGAGCAACCAGGCTCCACCGCCAGTCGCTGGTGTCCAGCGCGGTGGTGACCTCCTGGATGTTGAGCGTGGTCAGGACCGCAACCAGGGCGACAGCCGAGCCCACCATCGTCAGCGCCTGCATGCCCCCGATCCGGGTCAGCCGCTCGGGCTGGACCTCGAGGTCCGGACCGATCTCCGCGAGCGCCGCCCGCAGCTCGACCAGCACCTCGCGATGTGCTCGGAGCTCAGTGCGGGTGTGGCTCGGGAGGGCGAGCGTCTGCACAAGGGCGCTCATCGACATCACGTCGGCGGGGGGCAGAGCGGCCACGGCCGAGGCAACCGCACGAGTCGGCCCTACCCGAAGGGCAAGGACGGTCAGCACCTGGACCAGATCGACCCGTCGGGTGAGGCCGGAGGACGCGAGCGAGCCGGCGTGCCAGTCGGTGAGCCACACGGCCGGACCCGCCTGGGTCGACTCGACCTGAATCACCTCGGAGGTGATGGCCCGGTGCGTCACCCCCGTGGAGTGGGCGGTGCGCACCTGGCGCCAGGTGTCGGCGAGAACGTCATCTGTGAGGAGGTCCGGCGCCAGATCGAGCAGCGGCGTCAGACCCTCGACGTACTCCTCGACGATCAGTGCGGACTCATCGACCGTGGCAACGGCGAGGACCTCGGGCGTGCGCGCGCCAGCGGCGCGAGCCAGGAGTGCGACGAGGGCAGATCGCTCTGCCGCGTCGCCCGCCGCGCGGGTCGGGCGGGCCTCGAGTCCCTTCAGGCGGATGGCTCGCCACAGCCGCGGCAGCGCGGCAGCTGCCTGGCGGTCGCCGTCGAGCACGATCACCGACAGGCGCCGCCCCTCGGCCGTCCAGACCGCGAAGTCGCGTGACTCAAGGGTGTCGCGGGTGTGGATCAGTCGGGACGGCACGACCCCCACGTGCCGGAGTGCCTCCACGAGGCGGTCGCCATCGACGCGTTCGGCCGCCACCCCACCCAGGTACCGGGTGAGCTGACCCGCCGCCCTGCCGACGAGCAGGGCCGCGGCCGACCCGGTCGGGGACCCATGGCCGACGACCAGACCTGCGCCCACCACCACCCACACCGCCGCCCACGACCACGCGACGCTGCGGCGCCGACCCTGCGAGCCCACCACGGTCAGGAAGCCCGCAAGGACGGCGATCCAGACCGGGACGGCCATCGACCACGTCCCGTCGAGAAGGATCGACAGCCCGCGGGTCAGCCGCTCGGACCCGGTCGACCGGACAGCGAGCACGAGGACGAACCACAGCACCGCAGACCCGGCCCCACCCGCCAGGGCCTGCAGGATGACCCGCGTCCGGCCACGCAACGCCAGGCCGGCCAGGATCGCCACCGGCACCACCAGCGTGACCGCGCCCTCCATCGCCGTCACCGGGACGACGAGCACCCGGCGCAGGACGCCGGCGAATCCCACGACGTCCTGGGCCACGCCGGTGGTGGTGCCGTGCGCGTAGACCGCCAGCATCACCACGACGCCGACACCGAGGAGCGACATGATCGCACCGAGCAGGTCGCCCGCGTCGCGGACCACCCCGGCGGGACCCTCCGCCGGCCCCACACCAGCCCGCGACACGCGCACCGGCCCGCGGCTCAGCGCTTCCGCTTCTCGCGGACCCGCACCGAGACGACGATCGGCGTCCCCTCGAACCCGAACGTCTCACGCAGCCGCCGCTCGATGAAGCGGCGGTAGCCCGCCTCGAGGAAGCCCGTGGCGAAGACCACGAACCGGGGTGGCCGGATGTCGGCCTGGGTGGCGAACAGGATGCGAGGCTGCTTGCCGCCGCGCAAGGGGTGCGGATGGCCGGCCACCAGCTCCCCGAGGAAGGCGTTCAGCCGGCCCGTCGGCACGCGCTTGTCCCAGGACTCCAGAGCCTTCTCGATCGAACCCACCAGCCGGTTGGTGTGCCAGCCGGTGCTTGCCGAGATGTTCACCCGCGGCGCCCACTGCACCTGCACCAGGTCGCGCTCGATCTCCCGCTCCAGGTAGTGGCGGCGTTCCTCGTCCATCAGGTCCCACTTGTTGTAGGCGATCACCAGCGCGCGGCCGGCATCGACCACCTGGGAGATCACCCTGGTGTCCTGCTCGGTGAGCACGTCGCTGCCGTCCACCAGGACCACCGCGACCTCGGCCTTCTCGATTGCGGCCTGCGTGCGCAGTGAGGCGTAGAAGTCGGCTCCGGTCGTCTGGTGGACCCGACGCCGGATGCCCGCGGTGTCGATGAACCACCACGGCCTGCCGTCGATCTCCACCAGCTCGTCGACCGGGTCGCGAGTGGTCCCGGCGACCTCGTCGACCACGACCCGCTGGCCGCCGACCAGGGAGTTCAGCAGGCTGGACTTGCCGACGTTGGGCCGACCCACCAGAGCGACCCGTCGCGGCCCGCCACCGGTATCGATCCCGCCGTAGGCGGACACCTCCGGCATGGCCGCCACGACGGCGTCCAGCAGCTCCCCCGAGCCCCGACCGTGCAGGGCGGAGACCGGGTACGGCTCGCCGAGCCCCAGGCTCCACAGCTCGGCCGCCTCCAGCTCGTGTGCCGGGTTGTCGACCTTGTTCGCGGCGAGGATCACCGGCTTGCCGGACTTGCGGAGCAACTTGACCACGCGCTCGTCGGTGGCCGTTGGGCCGACCCTCGCGTCCACGACGAAGACGACGACGTCTGCGAGGTCGATCGCGATCTCGGCCTGCTCGGCGACCCGCGCGTCAAGGCCTGAGACGTCGGTCTCCCAACCACCGGTGTCCACCATGGTGAACGAGCGCCCGGCCCAGTCGCCCGGGTAGGTGACGCGGTCCCGGGTCACGCCAGGGGTGTCCAGGACGACTGCCTCCCGCCGGCCGAGGATCCGGTTGACCAAGGTTGACTTGCCAACGTTGGGTCGCCCGACGATGGCGACCACCGGCACGGGCCCGGCGGGTCCCTGCGCTCCGCCCTCGACGGCGCGGCCCTCCAGCAGCGCCAGGTCCTCCTCCGCGAGGTCGTACTCGACCAGGCCCACCCGCAGCGCCTGCTCGCGGGCCTGCTCCTCCGGGGAGTCGGGCACGGATGCGTCAGGAAGGCTGGGGGCCTCCGGCAGCTCGTGGGCGGCGTCCGGCCCGTCGGACCCGGAATCGGGCGGGGCGGCCTGGGGCGCGTCGTCGGTCATGGGTCCATCTTCCCGTGCCGGACCCTTCAGGGACGAACTGGGGCCTCCGGGCCGCTCTCGTCGGGCTCGCCAGGTGGCGGCCCGCCCGCGTCGGGCTCCCAGCCCTTCGGCCCGGGTCCGTCCGCCGGGAGCGGGATGCCGGTCCGCTCGGACACCGCCTGCACGTGATCGGACAACGCCTCGCGCAGCAGCTCCTGCGCCCGGCTCACCGCCTCCTTGCGCGGCAATCCCGCCAGGCCCTCCAGCACAACGGGCTCGCCGTACTCCACGAGCATGCGACGACGCAGGCTCGGGACGTGGTGCACGCTCTCCCCCGCGCGCCGAGTGCCGAGGAACGCCACCGGCACCACAGCCGCACCGGAGCCGACGGCCAGCAACGCCGTCCCAGCACGGGCGTCGGAGACGTCGCCGCGCCCGCGACCGCCCTCCGGGAAGATCCCGACAACTCCCCCGCGCTTGAGCACCGCGAGCGCCGTTGCCAGTGCTGGTCGGCCGTTGCCCCGGTCCACCGGGATCTGCCCCGTCGTGCGGAACAGCCAGCCGATCGGGCTGCGGAACAGCTCGACCTTGACCATGATGTGCGTGCCCCGCGGGCAGGTACCGATCATCAGTGGGCCATCGGCGAAGCCGAGATGGTTTCCGGCGACGATCACCGGGCCGGTCCGCGGCACCCGCTCGGCGCCGACGACCCGGGTGTTCCAAAGGACTCGCGCCACGAACCGCCCGAGCCAGCGGCCCCAGCCCGGACCGATGCGGCGAGGCACCTTGGGACGGTCTGCGCTCACCGTCGCCCCGCCAGCTCTCGGCGGACCACCGTCAGAACGGCCTCGACCGTCTCGTCGAACGTCAGGGGTGAGGAGTCGACGGTCACCACGCCGTCGGCGGCGGTCCGGAACTCCACCACCGTGGAATCCTGGGCGTCACGACGCACGACCTGGTCCCGCGTGGCGGCGATGCTGGCGACATCGGCCACGCCGTGCACCTCCAGGGCCCGCCGAGCCAGCCGCGCCTCCTCGCTCGCGGTGAGCAGGATCCGCACGTCGGCATCCGGGGCGATCACCGTGGTGATGTCCCGACCCTCGGCGACCACCCCTCGACCACCACTCCACCCGCCCGTGACCTCCGCCGCGATCAGCCGGCGCTGCCGGCCGCCCAGGTCGGCCCGCGCATCCAGGTTGGTCGCGATCAGACTGACCACCGCGGAGATGGCCGGGTCCCGGATCGCAACGGCGAGGTCGGTACCCCCGACCTGGACGGTCGGCGCGGTGGGGTCAAGACCCATCTCGAGGTCCATCGCCGCGACCGCCAACGCGGCAGCCGGGACGTCCGCAAGGTCAACGCCCTGCTCCCGGCACCACCAGGTCGCGGCCCGGTACATCGCGCCCGTGTCGAGGTAGGCCAGGCCCAGTCGGCCCGCCACCTGCCGGCAGACGCTGGACTTGCCCGAGCCGGACGGCCCGTCCACCGCGACGACGAGCCCGGTCACGAGCCCTCCGGCCCGAGGCTCATCCCGCCACCCGCCAACCTCGCGCGATCAGCTCCGTCTCGAGCTCCGACCCCAACCCGCGGAGCACCGCGAGCGACGCCAGGCCAACCGGTTGGCGCGGTGCGTGCTCGATCGCCAGCTCCTCCAGGTTGATCCCGGCGGCCCCCATGTCGGCCAGCAGGCGGGCCAGCCCTCCCGGGCGGTCCGGCACCAGCACCGTCACGACGTCGTAGGCACGGCGCACCCCGCCGTGCTTGCCGGGGATCCGGCTCACACCGGCGTTCCCGGCCGCGATGGTGGCCGCAAGGACGCCCAGCGCGCCGCCGCCGACCCCGTCGTCCCGGCCCGCGGCCGCCGCCTGTCCCAGCGCATCGATCACCTCGTCCAGGTCGGCGCGCAGCGCCTGCAGGACCGGCAGCACCGCACCCGCGTTCGCCGCGAGGATCGAGGTCCACAGCGCCGGGTCGCCGGCGGCGATCCGGGTCACGTCCCGCAGCCCCTGGCCGGCCAGGTCCAGCGCCGCCGGGTCCGCGTCCCGCAGGCGTGCCGCCACCAGGGACGCCGCGATCTGCGGCACGTGCGAGACCACCGCGACGGCCTCGTCGTGCAGGCCCGCGTCGAGCACCACCAGCGTTCCGCCCAGGTCCGTGACCAGGTCGCGGACCACCAGCACGGCCTCGCCGGTGGACTGCTCGGTGCCCACCACCACCCACGGGCGACCGGTGAACAGATCCGGACGGGCCGCCGTCGGGCCGCTGCGTTCCGAACCCGCCATCGGGTGCGACCCGACGTAGCGCGTGAGGTCGGCACCAGCTGCACGCAGCGCGGCGATCACGGCACCCTTGACGCTCGCGACGTCGGTCACCACCGCCTGCGGGTGGGCGGCCAGCTCCGCGACGACGACCTCGCCGGTCACGTCCGGTGGTGCGGCCACCACGACCAGGCGCGGCGGGGCGTCGTCGGGAGCCGGCAGCCGGCCGGCACCGACGTCCCGGGCGAGCAGCACCGTGGTCCGGGACGGATCTGCCAGGACGACGTCGACGCCGAGGGCGCGCAGAGCGAGTCCGATGCTGGCCCCCAGCAGACCCGTCCCGACGATCCGAACCGGGCCGCGGGTGGCGGCAGGCTGGGTCGGCGCAACCACCGGTCCGGGCTGACTCGTCATTGCGCCAGGTCCCGTCGCAGCACCGTCGCACCGTGCAGGTACACGTGCTGCACGTTGCCGCGGGCGACGGGCAGGTCGGCATGCGCCATCAGGCGGACGACACGCGGCAGCGCACCCGACACGTCCATCTCCACTGCGCACATCAGCGGCACGTCGCCCATCCCCATCTCGCGGGCCGCCGTGGCCGGGAAGTCGCTGCGCAGGTCGGGGGTGCAGGTGAACACGATGGAGATCAGGGCATCGGCGGTGATCCGGTTGGCGTCCAGCACCGCCTGCACCAGCTCGGCGGTACGGGCGAACAGGTGCTCGCGCTCGTCCCGGTCCAGCTGGGTGGCACCGCGGATGGCCCGGACAGTCATCGGGTGACCTCCCTCGTCGGCCGGGGACGACCCGGCGGGTGCACGTGCGGTGGAAGGTTACCGGCCCGTCCGCCGCGGCATGCAGACCATCGGCGATCCGAGGCGCCGCGTGCCGCGCTCACAGGCCCACCTGGGCCATCAGGGCACCCAGCTCCTTGCGGCTGAGCTCCCGCGTCTGGCCCGGACGGAGGTTGCCCAGGCGCACCGGTCCCATCTGGGTGCGGACCAGCCGGGTGACCGGGTGCCCGACGGCCGCGAACAGCCGCCGCACGATCCGGTTGCGGCCCTCGTGCAGCACCACCTCGACAAGGCTCGCCGACGCGGTGGCGTCCACGACGCGGTAGGAGTCGACAACCACGGGACCGTCGTCGAGCTCGACACCCGTGCGCAGGCGTACGCCGACCGCGGGCTTGACCCGTCCCTCCACCGTGGCGAGGTAGGTCTTGGCCACCCCGTGTGACGGGTGGGCCAACCGGTTGGCCAGCTCTCCGTCGTTCGTAAGCAGCAGCAGGCCCTCGGTCTCCGCGTCCAGCCGCCCGACGTGGAACAGCCGTTCCGGGCGGTCGGCGACGAACTGTGCGAGGGATGGGCGGCCCTGCGGGTCGCTCATCGTCGAGACCACGCCGAACGGCTTGTTCAGGACGATCGTGACCACCGAGGTGTCCAGCTGGAGCCGCATGCCGTCCACATGCACGACCGCGGACCGCGGGTCGATCCGAACGCCCTGCTCCTGGACGACGACGCCGTCAACGCTCACCCGCCCGGCCGCGATCAGCTCCTCACAGGCCCGGCGAGAACCCAGGCCGGCCCCGGCCAGCACCTTCTGCAGGCGCACGCCCTCCGGGTCGTGCACATCGGTCGGGCGATCGGCGCGGCGGTCGCTCATCGGTCCTGCGCCTCGTCGATGCCCGACATGGCCTCCAGGTCCGGCAGGTAGGGCGCGAGCGGCGGGAGCTCGTCAAGGCTCGCCATGCCCATCCGCTCCATGAAGTACGACGTCGTGCCGTAGAGCAGGGCGCCGCTTGGCTCGGTACCCACCTCCGCCACCAGGCCGCGGGTGACAAGGGTGCGCATCACCGACTCCACATTCACCCCGCGCACTGCGGAGACCTGTCCTCTCGTGACCGGCTGCCGGTAGGCGATCACGGCGAGTGTCTCCAGCGCGGCCTGGGTGAGCCGGGCGGCCTGGCCCTCCAGCACGAAGCGCCCGACGACGTCGGCGTGCGCGGGTGCGGAGTACACCCGCCAGCCTCCGCCGGCCTCCCGCAGCGCGAACCCTCGGGGACGGCCGCCGGACTCGCCGCGGTACTCCGCGGCGAGGGACGCCAGGATCGCCTCGACCTGGCCGGTCGGCACGCCGAGGACCGCGGCGAGCTGCACAGCGGAGACCGGCTCGTCAGCCACCATCAGCACCGCCTCGAGGGCGGCTGCGGCGCCACCGGGCAGGTCGGCCACGTCGAAGGCCAACTCGTCCACCGCGGGGGTGGCATCGTCGGGAATTGTCACGAGCCGTTCCTCTCCTCGTTCGCCTCGGGCGTCGGCGAGTCAACCGCCCTGAGGTCGGTCGGTGCACCGGCCGACGCGTCGGCATCGACCGGCATGCCGTGGTACTCGTCCTGAACCGTCACATCCGCGTCGCCACCGGTCCACCGGATGGTCAGGTCACCGAGCGGGGTCATCTGGTCGAACGCGACGACGCCCTCCCGGAACAGCTCCAGCAGGGCAAGGAACCGGGCGACCACCATCCCGGTGGACGTGGCGTCGTGCACGAGGCTGCGGAAGGTGCCGGATCCCCCGCGACGCAGCCGGTCGACGAGCACAGCGGCCTGCTCGCGCACACTCACGGCGGCCGTGTAGATGTGGCCCAGGTCGACTCCCGGCTTGTCCGGCCGGGGCTGCATCGCGTGCGCTGCGAGCAGGGCGAGCTGGTCCGGTCCGATCCGGAGCACCAGCTCGGGCAGCAGGGCGGCCAGATGCGGCTCGAGGCCGACCTGGCGCGGCAGGCTCCGGGCCTGCTCGGCCAGCCGAGCACCGATCCCGGCTGCCACCTCCTTGAACGCCCGGTACTGCAAGAGCCGCGCGAAGAGCAGGTCCCGCGCCTCCAGCATCTCCAGGTCCTCGGCGTCGTCGACGTCGGTGGCCGGCAGCAGGCGTGCAGCCTTGAGGTCGAGCAAGGTGGCCGCGACCACCAGGAACTCGCTGAGGTGGCCCAGCCCCCACGGCGAGTCGCTGTCCTCGGTGTGCCGCACGGCGGCGATGAACTCGTCCGTGACCTGGGCCAGGGCGACCTCGGTGATGTCCAGCCGGTGCCGGGAGATCAGGCTGAGGAGCAGGTCGAACGGACCCGAGAAGTTGTCCAGGTGCACCTGGAAGCCACCGGCGCTCGCCGGTGCAGCGACCACCCCACCCGGCTGCTCCTCAGGCGGCATCGCCGCGGGCCACGAGCTCTCGTGCGAGCTGGCGGTACGCCACCGCACCCGGGTGGTTCGGCGCGAAGGTGGTGATCGGTTCGGCGGCCACCGAGGAGTCGGGGAACTTCACGGTCCGTCTGATCACGGTGTGCAGCAGCTGATCGCCGAACGCCTCCTGCACCCGGGCCAGGACCTCTTGGGAGTGCAGCGTGCGCGGGTCGTGCATCGTGCCGACGATGCCGTCGACCTGCAGACGAGGGTTCAGCCGGTCGCGCACCTTCTCGATGGTCTCGATCAGCAGGGCGACCCCGCGCAGTGCGAAGAACTCGCACGCCAACGGGATGAGCACGCCGTGCGCGGCGGTCAGCGCGTTCACGGTCAGCAGGCCGAGGGACGGCTGGCAGTCCACCAGGATCACGTCGTAGTCCGCCTCGGCCGGGCGCAGGGCCCGGGACAGGACCGACTCACGCGCCACCTCGCCCACCAGCTGCACCTCCGCCGCGGAGAGGTCGATGTTCGCCGGCAGCACGTCGAGGCCCTCGACGGCAGTGGGACGCACGACGTCCGCCAGCTGGGCCTTGCGGTCCATCAGGAGCGTGTAGACGGTGTCGTCGAGCTCGTGCGGGTTGATGCCGAGGCCCACCGAGGCAGCGCCCTGGGGGTCGAAGTCCACGACCAGCACGCGCCGGCCGTACTCGGCCAACGCCGCCGCCAGGTTGATGGTCGTGGTGGTCTTGCCCACCCCACCCTTCTGGTTGCACAGGGCGATGATCCGGGCCGGCCCGTGGCTGTCAAGGGGCGCCGGGATGGGGAAGTCCGGGATGGCCCGACCGGTGGGGTCCGTTGTGACCTGCGCGACTCCGCGGTCCTGGCTTCTCACGGGCCCGAGGCTACCGCAGCCGGGCCCATCGATCGGGGCTGCAACACCGGCGGCACGAGGTCAGCCGAGCGCCCGCGGGTGAGCCAGCGCGTAGACCTCGCGCAGAGAGTCCGGCGTCACGTGGGTGTAGATCTGCGTTGTCGTCACGGACGCATGCCCGAGCAGCTCCTGGACCACCCGGACGTCAGCGCCACCGGCGAGCAGGTGGGTGGCGAAGGAGTGCCGCAGCGTGTGCGGCGACACGTCGTCGGTGATCCCGGCCCGCCGTGCGGCCTGCCGGAGCACCGCCCACGCGGTCTGCCGGCTCAGACGCGCCCCCCGGACGTTGAGGAAC
>JBBRCL010000049.1:0-20085 GCA_038204895.1 Actinomycetales bacterium
CGCAGTCCGAGGGCGGGACCGAGCCGACGAAGCCCAGCCCGGATGCGGCCAGGTGGGCGAAGTTGGCCGCCGAGTTCTGTCCGGCGTCGAAGACCACCGTGATCTGCGCGGCTGCGGGTGTGCCGGTGCGCTGGGCCAGGGCGCCGTGTCGGGTCACCAGCAGGTCGATCATGGCTGTGAACTCGGATACGTCGGGTCGGTTCCCGGCATAGGTGTGGGAGACCAGCGGGATCCCGCCGTCGCGGGTGACGACCAGGCCGAGCCCGACCAGGCGCAGGTCGGTTCGTTTCTGTTTCGCCTTGCCGCGTTGGGCTATCGGCGCGTGCTCGTTGCTGGAGTCGATGTAGGTGGCGAAGTTGGTCATGTCCAGGGCCAGCGCGCTGATGTCGACCCCGAAGACCTCGACCATGGCCAACGCCAGAGCTTGCTCGATGGTGACCAGCTGGGCGGGGGTGACCGCATGCATCGCCGCCCAGAACTTGCGATGGTCCAGCACGCCGGGGCTGATCTTGGTGAACCGGTCCGCGGCGGTGGTCTTCCACCAGTCGGCGAACGCCCGCTTGGAACACGGATCGGCCAGCCGGTTCAACGCGGCCAACGCCAGGTAGGTGCCCACCGAGGCGCCCGCGTCCGAGCGGCGCGCCCCGACCGCCTCATCGATCGCCTCGACCACCCCGAGTTGTTCGATGAACCCCCACGCGCCGGCCACGTCCCCGAACGCGAGATGACGGGTCCTCGTCGGCATCACCGCCTCCTCGCGGGCGTCGAGAAGCGCCTCGATGTCGGCCCCCGAGCCCAGGTACCGCTCGCTGACCATCTTGGGCTTACCGCCCACCCGGGCCATCTCGCGCAGGTACCAGTACGGCTTGCCGTTGATCGTCTTCTTGTACAAACTTGCCATACATTAGGTCATACACTTTTTCGGGGCCAAACGCTCGCCGACACGCCGAGAAACCGCAGGTCAGACCAGGTGCCCGGCCAAACGCCCGGTCACCAACATCCAACTAGCCGGGAAACTCCCGCTGGGGATCAGCAGCAGCTTGCCGAACACCTGACCTGCCTCGAGCAGCTCGTGCGCGCGTGCGCCATCGGCCAGCGGCAACCGCTCCTGGATCACCGGCCGCAGCCGCCCGTCGGCGACCATCGGCCACACGTTCGCGACGACGTCGGCGACGATGGCCGCCTTCTCCGCAGCAGGGCGCGACCGCAGCGTGGTCCCCAGCACCGTCGCCCGCTTGGCCGTCAGCGCGCCGAGGTCCAGCTCGCCGATCCGGCCCCGCTGCAGCCCGATGACGGCCAGCCGGCCGCCGGTCGCCAGGGCCTCGACGTTGCGTTCCAGGTGGGCACCCCCGACGACGTCGAGGACGACGTCGACGCCTCGGCCTCTTGTCTCATCGCGTCTCATCGCGCACGCGCGCGAGGAAGTCCTCCGAGCGGTGGTCGATCACGACGTCGGCACCGAGCTCCGCGCAGCGGCGCACCCGCTCCGGCCCGCCGGCCGTTGCGATCACCCGGGCACCCAGAGCCGCGGCGATCTGGATCGCCGTCGTGCCGATGCCACCGGAGCCACCGTGCACCAGCAGGGTCTCGCCCGCTCGCAGGCGGGCCGCCGTCGGAACCGTCGACCACACGGTGCAGACGGCCTCCGGTAGGGCAGCGGCGTCGGGCAGATCGAGCGCCGGAGGGGCCGGCAGCACCTGGGCCGACCGCACGGCCACCAGCTCGGCATAGCCACCGCCGTCCACCAGCGCGGCCACCCGGTCGCCGACCGCCCAGCCTGCGGCGGGCCCGACGGCGACGATGTCACCCGAAACTTCCAGCCCCGGCCAGCGCGGCGCACCCGGCGGTGCGGGGTAGTGTCCAGCACGCTGGAGCGCGTCGGCACGGTTGACCCCCGCCGCGACGACGGCAACGATCACCTGGTCGCCTCGGGGGACCGGATCGGGGGCATGGCCCAGCTCGAGCACCAGGGGCCCGCCATGTTGGGCGAATCGGAGAATTCGCATGGTCACAAGTGTTGCAGGCGGGTGAAAATCGGCCGATATCGTGTGGTGAAGGCGACCTCGGGTTCCTCACGGCCTAATGCCGGGCAGAGTCCGCGTCGATGCTGATCCAACGGCGGCGCTCGACGTGGGTGCCAGTCGGGATCCAGCACGTTGTACGGCAGATGCGCACTGTCGCACAGTGAAGGAGACACCATGCTTCGCAGGTTGGGCATCCGGGGCAAGGTCCTCGCGGCCCTCTCCGTGCCTGTGCTCGTGCTGTTCCTGTTGGCGGGTGTCCTCTCCTGGCAGTCGGTCCGGCAGGCGCAGACGTCACACACGGTGACGAGCCTGCTCACCGGCCTGGAGGAGTCTCGGCAGGTTGCCTTCGCGCTGCAGCCCGAGCGGCGCGCGGCGATGGCCCTCATCCCCGACGTCCTCACCCCTGACCCCACGCTGGCCGCCGCCGACCTGACGGCGCTGCTGGACACCGAACGCGCGAACGTCCAGTCGACGCGGCAGGAGTCCGCCGCCGCCATCCAGGACTACTACACGGTCATCGACCGCGTCGCCACCGAGACCCTCGACCCGAAGGTCGACGCCGAGATCCAGCTCCTCCACCAGAGCCTGAACACGCTGGGCGCCCTCCGGGAGCGGGTGGACAGCCCCACCGCCCCGCCGCCCGTGTCTGTTGCCCAGAAGGACTACTCCACGATCATCGACAACGTCATCGCCTTCCCGGCACGGGTGGCCGCCGCGCTGGACGACCGGGAGCTCGCGGCGATCCTGTCCGCGCACAGCCTGGTCACCTCGACCGTCGACCACTACAGCCGTGAGATGGCGCTCGGTTCCGAGTTGCTCACCGCCGCGCGCGAGCAGCAGAACGACCTGATCCTCCAGGTGGGCTCGCTCTTCCCGGCCTCGGACATCGCGCTCGGCGACGCACAGGCCGCGGTCAAGGCCCTCGGCCTTGGCGACGACGTCGTCGTCCCGTCGCTCGGTGCGTCCATGACGAACTTCCAGTCGTACGCGAGCTTCCGGCTGTTCATCGCCACTGGTGACCCCCAACGGATCGAGTTCTCCCGTGAGGTGGACTGGTCGCTCACGGGCCAGCAGGAGATCGACGCCCTCAACCCCATCCAGGACACGCTGCGCAGTGCTGAGGTGAACCGAGCGGCGGCGACCGCGAGCTCGGCCATGCGGAGCGCGGTGCTGACCGTCGTCATGTCGCTGGCGGCCGTCATCCTGTCGATCATCACCGCACTGGCCATCGCAGGCCAGATCATCCGGCCGCTGCGCCGCCTCACCGAGGCTGCCGGCACCGTGCGTGACGAGCTGCCGCACCTGGTGGAGCAGGTCGCCATCCCCGGCCAGGGGCCGGACCTTCGCCTGACCCGGATCCCGGTGGACAGCAAGGACGAGATCGGCCGACTGGCGGCCGCGTTCAACGAGATGAACGCCACGACCATCGAGGTCGCCCAGGAGCAGGCAGCCCTGCGTGCGTCCATCGCCGAGATGTTCGTCAACGTCGCCCGTCGCGACCAGGTGCTGCTGAACCGGCAGCTGTCCTTCATCGACGCCCTGGAGCGCTCGGAGGAAGACCCGAAGGTCCTGGCCGACCTGTTCCGCCTCGACCACCTCGCCACCCGGATGCGCCGCAACGCCGAGTCGCTCCTGGTCCTGGCCGGCATCGACACCGGCCGTCGTCTGCGTGAGGTGCTGGCGACCTCTGACGTGATCCGCACTGCGTCATCGGAGATCGAGCACTACGAACGCATCCAGCTGGACCTGCCGGTCGACCCGCTGATGCTCGGCCACACCGCGTTGCCCGCCGCGCACATGATGGCGGAGATCCTGGAGAACTCAACGGTGTTCTCCGACCCGGGCACCCCGGTGCACGTGTCGACGGGCATCGACGAGACCAGCGTCATCGTCACGATCCATGACCAGGGCCTCGGGATGAGTCCCGACGAGCTGGTGGCCGCCAACCTCAAGACCCAGGCCACCTCCGCCGGCGACGTGCTGGGTTCCCAGCGCCTGGGCCTGTACGTGGTCGGTCGCATCGCCACGCGCCTCGGCGCCACCGTCCAGATCGCCCGCGGCCCGGACGACAAGGGCACGCTGGTCACCGTCCGGATGCCGCTGGTCCTGTTCGTCGACCCGGGCTCCATCCCGCTCACACCGCCCACCGAGCATGGTCGGGTGGAGACGTTCGTGCTCCCGGAGGAGGCCGCGGCGGTCGTGCACGAAGCCGCGTACGCGCCGATCCCGGCCGAGGTGCAGGACGTCCCGGCCGGTGCCTACGGCTCGGCCGAGAACCCCGCCGAGGCGGTCGACATCAACGCCCTGGTGGACGGCACGACCGAGCTCGGCCTGCCACATCGGCGGGCACACGCCGGCGACGCACCCGCGTGGGACATGTCCGGTGGCGATGCCGCGTCCGCTCCTGCGATCCCGCTCGCGCCGACACCCGAATCGCTCGCCGGCGCCGCTCGGTCGGTAGAAGGCAGCGGCGTCTGGCAGCCGCCGTTGATGCAGACCACCCCGCTCAACTCGCGCCGGCGCGACGAGGCGAAGGACGGCGCAGAGGGCAAGCCGGCGTTCGCCGAGGGCAGCGCGCTGCCCCCGCGCGCGCCGGCACCGAGCGCTTCGGGCCTCCCGGTCGGCACAGCGACCGCGGGCCAGCCGCCGGTCCCGCAGTCCGACATCGGTGGCCCGACCGCCAGCGGACTGCCGTCCCGGCGTCGTGGTGCTCCCAGCACCCCCGATGCCGTCCAGGCCGTCGACACCGCGTCGGCGACCGGCCCGGTGAACGTCGAGGGCCGCACGGCCGCCTTCCAGGGCTTCCGGTCCCGTCGTGCCGAGCTGGCAGCGGCCGCGGTCCAGGAGACCGGTGCCGGCGCCGACGAGGAGCTGCTGGACTCGACGGACGCCGTCGCACGGTTGGCTGAGCAGGCGACCGGTGCCGCCGCCTTCTTCCGGCGTGGCGACGCCGCGCAGCCCGCGCCCGCCGAGGAGTCCGCGGAGGAGGTCTTCGTCATCCCGTCGCTCGTGGACGACGGCGACGAGTTCGGCGACCCGGCGTTCGCGTCCGAGGCACCGGCTCCGGCCGGTGCGGCCTTCGCCGAGACGGTCACAGCCGAGCCGGCGGTCGCCGAGTGGCCGCCGCCGACCGAGGAGTGGGCGGGTCCCGTCGAGCAGCCGGGTGTCGACACCTGGCCGCCTCAGGAGCAGACGCCCGCCGCCGCGGTGACCGGACCGACACCCGTTCCGTGGGCTGCTGGCGAGGCGGCCGTTGCCGCGGCCGCCGCAGAGCCCGCTCCTGTCGCCTGGCCGTCCGAGCATGTCGTCGCGCCCGAAGCGGGCGCCCCGGTCCCGTGGGCTGCCGGCGAGGCAGCCGTCGCAGCTGAAGCGGTGGCACCTGTCGAGACTGCTGAGGCCCCGGTCCCGTGGGAGCCGGCAGAGGCGATCGGCGTCGCGCCCGTCCCGGGGGCCGGCGACGAGCCGGAGCCCGTTCCGCCGAGCCCGTGGGTGACATCGGCCGAGGGTGCGGCTCCCGCGTGGCACGTAGAACAGGAGGACGCCCAGTCCGAGCCGGCTGTGGCCGCCGTGGCCGCCCCCGCTCCGTCCGAGCTGGTGCAGGGCCCGACTCGACGCAGCATGCGTCAGCCCAAGCGGCGAGGATTGTTCCGTCGGTCGGCCAAGCGGGCCCCCGCCGCACTGCCTGCCCTCGCTCCGACGGCTGCACCGGTGCCCGCAGCGCTGCCCCCGGTGTCCGCCCCCACCACCGAGGCCGTACCGATCAGTGTCGGCACTGCCCCGGCTCCCGAGTCGCCCGTCCGTCAGTCGGCATGGGGGACCCCGGCCGGCGGCACGCACGTCGTTGCTGCGCCGGCTCCGGTCGAGGTCGCTCCGGTCGAGGTCGCTCCGGTCGAGGTCGCTCCGTGGCAGGCTCCGGTCTTCGGGACCGTCCCGACGGCCGAACCGGCCCCTGCTGCAGCGGTGTTCCCGCCGCAGGAGGAGCCGACCGAGACCTGGGCACCCCAGATCGGCTGGGAGCAGTCGCAGGCACCCGCAGCGCCGGCAGCACTGCTGGCCCGGAGCAACGGTCAGGCGTGGGCACCGGAGTTCGCTCCGGAACCGCAGGAGAGCTGGCCCCAGCACGAGACAGCGCCGGCCCCGTCCGCGCCGGCCGCGTCAGCGCCGGCCCCGTCTGCTCCCGTTCGGAAGGCACCGGCCGCGTCAGCACCGGCCGCGTCCGCGCCGGCCCCGTCTGCTCCCGTTCGGAAGGCACCGGCCGCCCCGGCGAGCTACGGCGGTCCGATGAGCTTCACGCCGCAGCCGATGCTCGGCTTCGACGACGAGATGACGGGCATGCTCGCGCAGCGGGCGGACATCGCCCAGCAGGCGCTCGCCGAGCTCAACCAGCTGTCGACGTACCGCCCGCAGGCGGTCGCCGGCTCTGGCTCGTCCACGCTGACCCGCCGGACGCCGGGGACCATCCCGGCCGCCCCAGCCATCGCGACGTCGTCGGCGTCGCCTCGGCCGGGACGCGACGCCAACCAGGTGCGCTCGGTGATCACCAGGTTCCAGTCCGGAACCTCTCGGGGCCGGCAACTGGCAGACGGCGGCACCGACGTCGCCCCACAGACCGCCGGCGGCAACGGCCTCGCCGGCAGCGAGGAGGGCCCGGAGGGGCACGGCGAGCCCGTGACCACCCCGGACATCGACCTGAACCCGCGGGACGCCACATGGTGACCATCGGGATCCCCAGCCACGAACAGGCCAGCCACCTCGAGGAGGACACGTGACAGCGCTCAGCTCGGAAGCAGCCAATTTTGGCTGGCTCCTGGACAACTTCGTCAGAACGGTGTCAGGCACCCGACACACCCTCGTGGTGTCGGCCGACGGGCTTCTCATGGTCATGTCGGACAACCTGGACCGCACCAGCGGCGACCAGCTCGCCGCCATCGTCGCGGGGCTCTCGAGCCTGACCCGCGGCGCCGCTCGTCAGCTTCAGGCCGGGGACGTGCGCCAGGCCATCGTCGAGATGGATGAGCTCTTCCTGTTCCTCATGAGCGTCTCGAACGGCTCGGTGCTCGCTGTCGTCGCAGACACCACCTGCGACGTCGGCCTCATCGGGTACGAGATGGCGATGCTCGTGTCGCGCACGGAGACGACCCTGACACCGCAGCTCGTCACCGAGATGCGCGGACAGCTCCCGGTTGACGGTGCGGTCCGAGCGGTCGGGTGAACGTGCCCAAGGCAACGAACGAGCAGCCGTTCGGGGGCGCGCACCGCGTCTCCGGATCGGGTGCGGACGAGGGTGCGGAGTACGAGGCCCGCACCGTACGCCCGTATGCCGTGACCGGAGGTCGGGTCCGAGCCGCAAACTCTGACCTCCCCCTGGAGGCGCTCGTCGAGATGCTTCCCGGGGCAGCCAGAAGCCATGGCCTGCCGCCCGAGAAGCGAGCGATCCTGCAGCATGCCGCGCACACGTTCGTGTCCGTCGCCGAGCTCTCCGCACTCCTGCGGATGCCCCTCGGAGTCGTACGCATCCTGGTCACGGATCTTGCCGAGGCCGGCTTCATCCGCGTCCACACATCCACGCCGGTCAGCGTTCACACCGGCCAGTCCCCCGCCCTGTCTCTGAGCGTGCTGGAGAGTGTTCTCAATGGCATATCAGCCCTCTGACACCGCTGTGACCGACCGGACAAGAGCCACCGGGGGCGTAGCGCCCACCGTTGTGAAGATCGTTGTCGCCGGAGGCTTCGCAGTCGGCAAGACGACATTCATCGGTTCGATCTCCGACATCGAACCGCTCAACACCGAAGCGGCCATGACGGAGCACTCAGTCGGGGTCGACGACGCCGGCGGCGTCACCGACCGCAAGACAACGACCACCGTTGCCATGGACTTCGGGCGCATCGCCCTCCCGGGCTCGTTGTGGCTGTACCTGTTCGGCACACCTGGCCAGGACCGGTTCCTGTTCATGTGGGATGACCTGGTGCGCGGTGCCATCGGCGCCGTCGTGCTGGTCGACACCGAGCGGCTGGACCAGTGCTTCCCCGCGGTCGACTACTTCGAGAGCCGTGGCATCCCGTTCGTCGTCGCAGTGAACTGCTTCGACGGCGTGGCCCGCCACCAGCTCGAGGACGTCCGCGAGGCGCTCTCCGTCCCGGCGTACGTGCCGCTCATGTACACCGACGCGCGGTCGCGGGCGGCTACCAAGCAGACGCTCATCGCTCTGGTGCAGGTCGCCATGGAGCGCCTGCGCGGCTGAACCGTCGACGGCGGTTGACGCGGACGTCCTCCCCCGCGTCGCCGTCGGCACGGTCGGCACGGTCGCGCCGTGCCGACCCGCGGCTGACTACGCTCGGGGGCACAGGTACACGTGCCCCGGTAGGACGGACCGCGATGCTCATCTATGCCGACGGCTCAGCGCTGAGCCGGTCGTTGACGGGTGATGCCGAGTCCGCCTCGTGGTTGCGGTGGGCTGCCGAGCACGCCGATCAGATCGTCACCTCTCCGCTCGCCCTGACCGAGGTCCGTCGGGTGGCGGACCCGTTGGGTCCGGTCGCCCGTGAGATGGCCCGGGCGCTGGCCCGGACCGTGACCGTCATCCGGTTCTCCGACCAGTCGCTGAGGTCCGCCACGGTCGCCGCGTCCGTGCTCCCCCCGTTCGCTGCCATCCATCTGGGCATCGCGCTGACCCGGGTGGAGATCGGGGCGATCGCCACCTACGACAAGTTGCTCGCTCAGGTGGCGGCTCTGCACCAGCTCGCGGTCGTGGCACCCGGACGGCCGAGCAACTGGTGGCTCTAGGGTCGGGTCATGGCCCTCGCCCTCTCCGCGATCACCCTGAACAGTGCCGACCCGCGGCGCACCGCCGTGTTCTGGGCCGACACCCTCGGTGGGTCCTGGCGTGACGGCGGGAACGGGTACCTGCACGTGCTCGGCGGGCAGATGCTGCTGATCGTGCAGCCCGCTCCGGACCGCGTGACCGGCCGGGCCGACGTCCACCTGGACCTGAAGGCCGACGACTCGGCGCACGAGGTGGCGCGGCTGGTCGCCGTCGGGGCCGAGCTGGTCGCGGAGCGCTCGGACTCCCACGGGTCGTGGACCGTGCTGTGTGACCCGGACGGCCGGGAGTTCTGCCTGGGAAGGTCGATCTCGCGGTCGGACGCGTGGCTGGGCTGGCAGAATGGGCGCGCGCCGCGTCAGCCGACGACGGCGAGGAGGGCTGGCTGAGCGGCCGAAAGCGACGGTCTTGAAAACCGTTGATGCGGGGCAACCCCGTATCCAAGGGTTCGAATCCCTTGCCCTCCGCAGGGACGTCCTCAGTCCGGGCCGAGCACGAAGGCCTGGATCGCGATGACCGCCGCGCCCCGGGCCCACTCCGAGAACTCCATCGGGTGCACGTCGAGGGTGATCGGTGCGGCGGAGATCGGCCGGCCGACGGCGATGCCGTCCGCCATCGCGGCCTGCCCGACGGTGGCCAGGCGGACGCCTTCGCCGGACAGGATGATGCGCTCGGTCATGGCAACGGTCGCGACCGTCTGGATCAGCCGGCCCGGCGTGAAGGCGGCCTCGTCCACGACGGTGCGGCACGTCACGTCACCCGCCCCGGCGAGGTCGAGCACCTCCTCGTACCCGACGGTGCGCCCCAGCCCGTCTCCGGCCGCCGAGCAGACCGACGACGAGGTCAGGAGCGAGGCGACGGAGCGGCCGGCCCCGGTGGGCGAGCGCCGGTCAGCGCTGCCCGGCTGGTGGTAGCCGAGGATGCCGACGTCGCCGTCAGGGCTCCGCACGATCCGGTCGTGCACCACGAGGGCGTAGCCGATACCGGCGCCGATGGTGAAGACGGCGAACCGGTCGAGCCCGCGTCCGGCACCGAACCAGTGCAGCGACTCGGTGAGCGCGGCGACGTCGTTGTCCACGACCGCCGGCAGACCCGTCGTCGCCGCCAGCATCGCTCCGAGCGGCACCTCGGTCCAGCCGAGGAACGGTGCCGACACCACGGTGCTGCGGTCCCGGGTGCGCCCGCCGACGGTGACGCCGATGGCGCGCAGGGTTGGCCCGCCGTTGAGCTCTCCCATCGTGGTGACGATCAGGTCGGCGACCTCGTCCGGCTCTCGGCCGACCAGCGGGACGCTGCGCTCGGCGACCACGCGGGAGCGCAGGTCGGTGATCACCAGGTACAGGTGGTCGGCGGTCAGCTTGACCCCGACGAACTCGTGCGCGTCGGCGGCGACGTCCAGCGGGAGCGTCGGCCGACCGTGCGAGACCCCACGGAGCGCGTCCTGCTCGACCAGGATGCCGGCGTCGATCAGCGGCCTGGTCAGCCGCGTGACGCTACCCGCGGAGAGCTCCAGACGGCGGGCGATCTCGTTCCGTGGCTGCGGTCCGTAGAGCAGGACCTGCTGGGCGATCGCGCGGGCCGCGCGGGGCAGCCGGGGGAGGGGCGCACCCGGTGGCATGGCCGGACTGTAGCGCGTCGGCGCCGCTGCCGGCCGGGACCCGGCTCACGCCCGGACGTCCTAGGCCTGGTCCCCCGGTGCACGCCAGGATGTCCGCATGACCACCTCGGGTGATGAGGCGCTCGAACCTGTCGAGCTCATCCGCAAGTCCGGCGCCGTGCTGCGGATGGGCAAGGCGATGCTCTCCTCCGGGACCGGCAGCTACCGGGTCAAGTCCGCGATGCAGCAGGTGGCGCGCGCCTTCGGTCTTGACCGGCACGAGGCGCACGTGACGCTTACCGAGATCACGACGACGTCGCACCTCGGGTCGATCTTCCGGACCGAGGTCGCGGAGGTGCGCGCCGTCGGGGTCAACGCGCACCGGCTGGGCGAGCTGACGAACCTGGCCAACTCGCTCGCCCCCGGCGTGACGGTCGAGGAGGTCAGCAGCGAGCTGGACCGGATCGAGGCGATCCGGCCGCTGTACGCGGCGCTGCCCAATGCCGTCTTCGCGGCGATGGCCTGCGGCGCGTTCGCGTTCCTCAACGACGGCGGCGTGATCGAGGTGATCGGCGCCTTCCTCGGCGCGGGCGCGGGGCAGTTCCTGCGCCGGTACTTCCTGCACCGGCGGTTCAACCAGTTCGCGGTGACCATGATGTCGGCGGCCGTGGCCTGCCTGGTCTACCTGGGCTTCGTGACGGTGCTGGACACCTGGATGGGGGTTGCGGCGTCGAACCACCAGGCGGGCTTCGTCTCCGCGGTGCTGTTCCTGGTGCCCGGGTTCGCCCTGGTCACCGGTGCCCTCGACCTGGCCAAGATGGACTTCTCGGCCGGCGTCGCCCGCACGGCCTACGCGCTGATCATCCTGATCTCGGCGGCGTTGAGCGTGTGGGCGGTGAGCTGGGCCACGGGCATGTCGACCGCCCCGATCGTCCCGGCCGCCATCCCGCTCTGGCTGGAGATCGTGCTGCGGCTGATCGCCAGCGCGCTCGGCGTGCTCGGCTTCGCCCTGATGTTCAACTCGACCATGCGGATGGCGCTGGGCGCGGCGCTGATCGGCATGGTGGCCAACGTGCTGCGTCTGCAGCTGGCCGACGCCGGGGTGGCCATGCAGGCCGCCACCATGGTGGCGACCCTCGTCGTCGGGCTGCTCGCGGCCTGGGTGGCCCCGCGGCTGCGGGTCCCGCGGATCACCGTCTCGGTGCCGGCAGTGGTCATCATGGTGCCGGGCGCGGCCGTCTACCGGACCGTCGTCGGGCTGAACAACGGGGATGTCCAGGTGGCCGTCACGTCCGGCGTGCAGGCCGTGTTCGTGGTGATCTGCATCGCGATCGGGCTCGCCGCGGCCCGGGTGCTGACCGACCGCGCGTGGGCGTACGAGCAGTGACGCGAGTGCGCGGCGGCCGGTCCTTTGCTCGGTGGTGAGTGCGACAGGTACCCTGACGCTCGTCTTGGAGACGTCGCATAGTCCGGCCTAGTGCGCGGCCCTGCTAAGGCCGTGAAGGGGGTAACCCTTTCCGTGGGTTCAAATCCCACCGTCTCCGCTCTTGGCCCGGCCCCCTGGTCCCCCGGGGAGGCCGGGCCAAGTTTCGTGTCGGTGCCCGACGGCGAGGTGGTGGCCCCGCGGTGGCGAACCGGGTTGGGTCGGCCTGCCGGTGGCATGTATCCTCGTGGGCGGCCGTCGTGGGCCCTGCGCCCGTAGCTCAACGGATAGAGCATCTGACTACGGATCAGAAGGTTGGAGGTTCGAATCCTCTCGGGCGCGCAGTGAGCGAAGGCCCCTGATCAGCGGAGACGCTGGTTGGGGGCCTTCGTCGTGGGGGCGGGCGGCGAGACTGTGGAGCCGAAGTGGGAGCCAATTGGCTCACCGGTCGGACGTCCGTGGACGGCTGCGGACGGTAGCCCTCGGGGCACGCAAGGCGCTGACCTGGGCAAAAATTTTGGAGCCACTCGAGGTCGTCTGATGCGGTGTCAGAAGGTCGAGGAGGAGCGAGTCCGGCTGAACCGCGGCCGTCACTCGGGTCCGGGTGCGGCCCTTCGCCGCCCTCGCCCGATGTGCGGACCAGCATGTGTTGCCTCGCTGGCGCTCGGGTTGCCTCCGGCAAGGCCGAGGTTGCGCAGCTCGAGCAGCGTGCAGTGGGTCGAGGTCCAGTACTGCTGGTAGAAGCCACGGCCCCAGTGACCGTCAGAACCGTGCGTCGCCAGGATCGCGGCGCCACTCGGTGGCGATCCTCGAGCGCAGCGACTCGACCTCGGAGCCCAAAAGATCCCCGTCGACCGTCGCGACCAACCTCACTACGGCGGCGACCGGTACCACGGGGTCGACCGTCGGATTACGGTGGACCCATGACCATGACCATGGCTCCTGAGTCCGATTTCCTCCGCCTCCTGCGCGAGCAGGTCGGGCACGAGTTCGATGCGCACCAGCAGTACATCGCGATCGCGGTCTGGTTCGACTCGCAGGATCTGCCCCAGCTCGCGCGGCACTACTATCGCCAAGCGATCGAGGAGCGCAACCACGCGATGATGATCGTGAGGTACATGCTCGACCGCGACCTCACCGTCGTGATCCCGGCCGCCAGTGCCGTCCGGAACGAGTTCGCACGAGTCGTCGAGCCGATCGCCTTGGCGCTCGCACAAGAGAGGCAGGTCACCCAGCAGATCGAGGCGATCTTCCGCGCCGCCCGGGCGGAGGACGACGCGCTCGGCGAGCAGTTCATGCTGTGGTTCCTCAAGGAGCAGGTCGAGGAGGTCTCCGCTGCGACGACGCTGCTCACCGTCGCGGAACGCGCGGACGCGACCGGCGCGAACCTCTTCGACCTGGAGAACTACGTCGCCCGCGAACAGATCGGCGACCAGGGCGTCTCGACGGACGCACCCGAGGCGGCCGGCGGCGCCTTGTAGCACCGTGCTCGTCGCCGGAGTCGAGGCCGTGGGTATCGAGGTCCCCGTGGCCGCAGCCCGCGACGACGCCCCAGACGGCCTGCACGTGCTCCCTCGCCCGCTGCGCGCCGGGCTCGCGTCGCAACCTCCCCTGGTCGGCGCGCGGGTTTGCGCGACCAGTATGCTCTCCGACGGGGCGACAAATGCACCGCGGCGCTGCACCCCGTCGGCGTTCGCCGGTGGGAGCCAAGGCCGGAGCCATGACGGGCGCACTCGCCCGACCTGCCGCAGACGGATGCGGACAGGGACGGGGCGCTGACCAGCACAGACCGACGCCGCCCGACGACCCGCGTGCGGCCCGATCCACCTACGGATCAAGAGGTTGGGGGTTCGAATCCCACCGGGCGCACAGCTGGGGAAGGCCCCTGACACGCGGAGACGCTGGTCGGGGGCCTTCGTCGTGAGGGCTCGGTGGCGCACGGCGGGCGTCCTGGGAGCCAAGGTCGCTCGGGTCGATCCTCACCGACGTGCCCGTGAGGCCGGTCGGGTCCTGGACGTCGCCGACGCCTGCTGGGCCGAGGGACTGCAGCCGGGGATCGGGGCGCCAGTGCTCCTGGCACTCGATCCTGCCGATGCCGATGCCGATCCGGCGCGGATCGAGGAGTTGGGCCTCACGGTATTCACCTCGACGACTGCCCTGGCCGGCCACGTCCGCCAGCGCGCAATCGGCCAGTCGGAGCAGCCGCTGTCCGCGGAGGTCGGGTGACTACGTCGAGGCAATCCGGGCGGCGCGAGGTCAGGCACTGTGGTTGGTCGGGTAGTGCCTGACGAGGCTCGGTAGGCCGCTGGCCCAGGCGGCCCCACCCGTTGCGGGTCGGAAGTGCTAGAAAGAATCGGCGTGGTCGATCAAACCTCGTCCACGAGGGAGAAGCATGGCAGCGGTCGCGGTCGGCGGTGGGAGCAGCGCTGTCGCCTCATCAGCCCACGTAGGGTGCACCCGTTCCAGGAGCACCGCCCCGGTCGTCACCGGCCGGCCACGGTGCCGGCTCGCCCAGGAGCTGGGGTTCCCTGACGACTCGGGTGTCATCCCTGAGGCGCGGTGGATGCGGGCGGTGCTCTTCGAGCGGCTCGTTCACGACAATCAGTTCGTCTCGGAGCTCATGACATGGGGGCCGGGCCTCCTGGGTCTCGAGTGGCCCGACGGGCTCGGGCACGTGGACGGCCGGCGCTCGGCCACGCCCGTGCTGCCTGACTCCCTCGTCGTCGCGCGCCGTACGGGTGGCCCCTCGTGGCTGATCGCGGGCGTTGCGAAGGACCACGAGCGGACTCGGTCGCGAATCGACGACGGACGACTGCTCGAGGGCTTCCTCAAGGTCGCCCTGGGTTCCCAACATCGTGCTGTTCTTCACCAGCGAGCGCCTGCTCGTCGGCGGACTCACCGCGGGCGCCGAGCAGCTCCGCCCAAGCCACCCACCACAGTCCAGGAGCGACGTCGTGTCCCAGATCGTCCAGTTCACCTCTCCGAAGGTCGTCGAGCTCATCGACTGCGCGCCACAGCCGCTCACCCCGGGGACGGTCCGACTTGCCACCTGGTACTCCGGGATCTCCGCAGGGACCGAGCTGACCGCCTATCGGGGCTCCAACCCCTACCTCACCAAGACGTGGGACGCGGGCACCCGACTGTTCACGGAGGGGCGGCCGACGTTCGGTTACCCGGTCGTCGGATGGGGCTACTCGGAGGTCGGGCAGGTCGTCGAGGTCGCCCCCGATGTCACCAGCCTGCGGCCGGGCGACCTCGTCCACGGCATCTGGGGTCACCGCAGCGACGCGGTCGTCGCCGCGGACCTTCTGGCCCACAGGATCCTGCCCCCCGGCATCGACCCGGTGTGCGGAACCTTCGCCCGGGTCGGCTCCATCGCGCTCAACGCGGTCCTCGCCGGCGACGTCCGGCTCGGCGAGGAGGTGGCCGTGTTCGGACAGGGGGTCATCGGCCTGCTCGCCACCCGCCTGGCAGTGCTCAGCGGCGCCCGGGTGCTGGCCGTCGACGCGCAGCCGTCCCGCCTGCAGGTGGCTCGCGAGATGGGCGCCGCCGACGTCGTCGCGGCCGACGCCCAGGGAGGGGCCGGTGCCGTCGTCCGTGAGCTGAGTGCGGGTGGGGTGGACGCGGCCATCGAGCTGAGCGGCAGCGATCGTGCCTTGCACGAGGCAATCCGTTCGGTGGTCATCGAAGGTACCGTCGTCGCCTCGGGCTTCTACCAGGGCGGGGCGGGCAACGTCCGGCTGGGCGAGGAGTTCCACCACAACCGGGTTCGGATCGTCTCCAGCCAGATCTCCGGCACCCCGGTCGGGCTCGGCACCCGGTGGAACCAGGCGCGCCTCGTCGCGGCCTTCATCGCCCAGGCCGCCGCCGGCGCGGTCGACGTCGGGCGTCTGGTCACCGACCTCGTCGACGCGGGCCAGGTCGCTGGTGCCTTCGACCGTCTCGACCGCGGAGATCCTGAGGTCCTGCAGGCGGTCCTGCGGTTCGACGCGGCGCCGGCGGCCCGGCCGTGAGCGCCACGGTGCCGGTGCCCACTCCCGACTACCGTCCGCAGTTCCCCGAGCGACGCCCCGGTGTGGCGATCCTCGGCTGCGGTCAGATCGCCACGACGGCGCACCTGCCCGCCTACCAGCGCTATGGCGTCGACGTCCCGGGCGTGTGGAGCCGCGACGAGGCCACCACCGCTCAGATCCGTGATCGGTTCCCCGACGTCGGCACGGTCTACCGTGACGGCGCCGAGCTCCTGGCCGACCCGAGGGTCGAGATCGTCGACATCGCCACCGGCCCCCGGGGCCGGGTCGGCTGGATCGCCGCGGCTATCGCGGCAGGCAAGCACGTGCTGGCCCAGAAGCCTCTGATCAGCGACCCGGCGGAGCTGGCCGAGCTGTTGGCCGTCATCGCCGAGGCCGAGCGGAAGGGCCTCAAGATCGCCGTCAACCAGAATGCGCGGTGGGCCCCGGCCTGGCGGCTGGCCACCCTGCTCATCCGCGACGGGGCGATCGGCGAGGTTGTCGGGGTGACCCACCTGCATGACAAGCCCCTGCCGCCGATCGCCGGCACGCCCTTCGACGACCTCGACCACATGCTGCTCAGCGACTACCTGGTGCACTGGTTCGACATCACCCGCTGCTGGCTCGAGGGCACCACGATCCAGACCGTCAGCGCGCACGACTCGCGCGTGCCCGGCCAGCCCGACTCCGCCCGCAACCCCTGGCAGGCGACCGCGCACCTCGGTTGCACCAACGGGGCCACGGCGACGCTACGGGTAGTCGGCAACGCCGCCACGCGCACGGGCGGGTGCCCGTTTTGGGTGCACGGCACCGAGGGAACGCTGCGCGGCTCGATCCTGCTCGGCTCCGACCGGGTGGTGCTCGAGACCGGAGACGCCACGACGTCCTTCGCCCTGGAGGGGCAGTGGTTCGTCGACGGCTTCGCCGGGACCATGGGCGAGCTGATGTCGGCGATCGACGAGGGCCGCGAGCCGGAGAACTCCGCGGCGCACGTCGTAGCATCGGTCCGCACGACCTTCGCCGCGGTCGAGTCCGCACGGGCGGGCGGTGCCGTCGTCCGCCCCGTCGACCTGGAGCTCACCCGCGCGGGGGCGCTCCCGTGACGGACCGGACCGTGGGCGAGGTGCAGGTCGGTCGCGACGCCCGCGTGTATGCCGAGGGCTGGCAGAGCTGGAGCCCGACGACCTGGTACGGGCTGGGCGAGCCCTCGCACCGGCCCGCCGAGACCCGGCAGCATCTGATGCGGTTCAGGCCGGGCGTCGACGTGGCGGCGGAAGGCTGGCAGGGCGAGGGCCTGCTGGTCGTGGACCCGGGCACGGGCGCACCTGTGCACTGCTTCGCCGCAACGGGACCCGCCGAGAAGGTCGCCACCGTGCGGGCTGCCCCGTGCGGCGACCGCCTGCTGGTCACCGCCGACGGGGACGTGCAGGTCACCGCCCACCTGGACGCCGGGACGGCGCTGGCCAGGGCGGGCGAGAGCCTCGCCCGCCGGGCCGGGGTGGGTGCCCTGCGTACCGCCCCCCGCGTCTGGTGCACCTGGTACCAGTACTTCGAGCAGGTCACCACGCATGACATCGAGGAGAACCTGGCAGGGTTCGACGACGCGGGCCTGCCCGTCGACGTCGTGCAGATCGACGACGGGTGGAGCCAGGGGCTGGGACAGTGGAACCGCCCGCGAGAGTCGTTCGGCTCGCTCCCAAATGTCATCGACGCCATCCAGGCGGCTGGACGCCGGGTCGGGCTCTGGCTTGCCCCGTTCATCGTCGGGGTCGACACCGACGTCGCCCGCGCCCACCCGGACTGGCTCGTCGGGCCGGCCGGGCACAACTGGGGCCAGGACCTGGTCGGGCTGGACCTGACCCACCCGGCCGTCCGCGACTACCTGCAGGAGACGCTCCACGGCCTGCGGGAGCTCGGCATCGACTACGTCAAGCTCGACTTCCTCTACGGCGGTGCCATCCCGGGGCGCCGGCACCTCGACGTGACCGGTGAGGCCGCCTACCGAGCCGGCCTGCAGCTGGTGCGCGACAGCCTCGGGGCGGACGCCTACCTGCTGGGGTGCGGCGCACCCCTGCTGCCCAGCCTCGGCCTGGTCGACGCCATGCGGGTCTCACCCGACACGTTCCACGAGGGCGACGAGGACGGCTCGGCCGGCTTGCGGGGCCTGATGTCCCTGGAGGCACGCGCCTGGCAGCACGGCCGGTTCTGGGTCAACGACCCGGACTGCCTGGTCGCGCGCCCCTCGTTCGCCCTGCGCGAGGAGTGGTCCCGGGTCGTCCGCCGGTTCGGCGGGCTGCGCTCGTGCTCCGATCGTGTCGCCGAGCTCGACCCGTGGGGCTTAGAGGCAACCCGTCACCACCTCAGCGAGGTCCCCGCGCCAGTTCCGTTCGCTTCCTCGCCGGAGGAGGCGTGATGGACCGCTCGCCCCTCGCGACAACCCTCGATCCCCTGGTCGCGCTCCTCTACCCCGACCGGCACCACGAGGTCCGTACCGCACTCCTGGACCTCGCCGAGGAGTGGGGCGACCGACTCGCGGGCAGGCACGCGTGCGGCCCCGACCAGGCGACCGCCTACCTCACCACCCACGGCGATGCGATCCGCTGCCCCGGCGAACCACCTCTACGCACCCTGGGCGCGATGCTGCGGGACCACGTCTGGGACGCGGTGACGGACGTGCACCTGCTGCCGATGCTCCCGTAGACCTCGGACGACGGCTTCGCCGTCGTCGACCATCGCGCCGCGAATCCCGACCTGGACACGTGGCAGGACATGACGGTCCTGGGTGCCGACCACGACCTCACGTTCGACCTCGTCGCCAGCCACATCTCCAGCAGCAGCCCGTGGTTCACCGGGTGGCTCGAGGGGGGTCCGCGGTGCGACGGGCACTTCTTCGAGCCGCGTCCGGACTCCGACATCTCGCCCGCGGTCCGGCCCCGCACGAGCCCCCTGGTCCCCCGCTACCGCCGACCCGACAGCAGGGACGTCAGTGCCTGGACGACCTTCGGGCGCGACTAGGTCGCCGTCATCGTCGCCCAGCCCGCCGCCCTGTTCGACCTGACGGACGTGCTCCTGGGCTACGTCGACCGCAGGGCGACCACCGTCCGCCCGGACGCGATCGGCTTCCTGTGGAAGCAGCCAGGGACCTCGTCCCTCCACCTGCCGCAGATCCACGCCGTCATGAGGATCTGGCGAGCACTTCTCGACAAGATCGCCCCTGGCGTCCGGCTGCTCACCGAGACCAACGTGCCGCACTCCGAGTACCTCCATCAGACCGGGCCCGAGACAGCGCGTCGAAGGCGTCCAACTGGTCGCGCCCATGTGCGCATGCCCAATCGAGTCTGTTCGTTTGCGGATGGACCGTGCGCCTCTGCGGCGAGACGATTGAGGGGCAGGGATCAACGTGGATCCTGCGGGTAGTCCGCCAAGGAACTGACTCGGCTTGCCACGGTGGTCACTCCCGGCGAGCGCACCGTGGAGCTGTGCGGGGCCGGCGGAAGCGGGCCACGCCACCCGAACAAGGAGGCCGGAACTCATGGCGGTTGACGACACCGATCGCGAGACTCTCGAGCAGCTCACCCGGTCGACGCTCGATCGGGCCTGGCGACCTGAGGGCTACACGAGTCCCAACCTGCAGACCTACCCTTGGATGTGGCTGTGGGACTCGTGCTTCCACGCAGTGCTCTGGGGTGCGATGGGCGACGACCGCGCCTTCCTCGAGCTGGAGTCGGTCTTCCACCACCAGAACGACGACGGCTTCGTGCCGCACGTCGGCTACCAGGCCGATCCTCCGGAAGCCGTGGGGCTGTGGGGACAGCCAGGCGCGTCCACCATCACGCAGCCGCCGATGTACGCCCACGCGGCCCGCGTGCTGAACGACGCCGGAATGCGCCCGTCGGACGAGGTCATCGACCGCTGCGGGCGCGGGCTCGATCACCTCTGGCGGCGCCGGATGCGTGACAACGCACTGCTCGTGCTCGTGCATCCGTGGGAGTCCGGCTGTGACGACTCCGCCCGGTGGGGATCGTGGATGCCGGACCCGTTCGTCAAGCCGGCATGGGACACGACGAAGAAGAAGATGGTGGAGAGCGCAGTCGTGGGGGGGGGCCGCCCCCGCCCCCACCCCCCCGTGGGGGTGGGTTGGGTGGGGGGGAAAGCGCGCCTGGCCGGGAAAAACCCCCCGCAGGCGCCCCACAACCCGGGAGGCCGCGGGG
>JBBRCL010000050.1:0-19855 GCA_038204895.1 Actinomycetales bacterium
TCCGGGCTCGCCGAGGTCGGCTGGGGGGTTAACATCACCCTCGTTCGGATCACGAGCACCTGGTGGGTCGCCGAGGTCGGCAACGTCTATCCGATGTAGTACTCCCCGGCCGATCTCGGTGACGCTTCTGAGCGTCGAGCCTGCCAGCGCCCAGCGAACGGTTCCACACGACAGCGCTTCCTCATCCGCGATGCCAGACTCGAAGTCAACGGGTTGGCCGATTGTTTACGAACAAGGAGACCGATGACCGCGCCGACGTCCGACCCGCTGGGGACCCTCCTGGACGTGCTGGACGTGCAGCAGGTCGATGACGACACCTACACCGGCGGCTCCCTGCCGCAGCCGGGCGGGCGCGTGTTCGGCGGTCAGGTGCTCGCTCAGTCGTTGCTGGTCGCGGCCCGTACGGTCCCCGCCGACCGGCTCCCGCACTCGGTGCACGGGTACTTCCTGCGGGCCGGCGACGTGACCCAGCCGATCACATTCGCCGTGGAGCGGCTGCGGGACGGGCGGTCGTTCAGTGCCCGGCGCACCCACGCGTTGCAGGGCGGGCAGCCGATCCTGTCCTTGACGACGTCCTTCCAGGAGGAGCAGGCGGGTCTGGAGCATGCGGACAGCCCGCCCACCCGCACGCCGCCGCCGCCGGAGTCGGTGCCCAGCGCGATGGAGCTGTTGGGGACGGAAGACCACCCGGTGGCCGACTTCTGGACCCAGACCAACGCGTTCGACCTGCGGCACGTCGACGAGCCGATCTACCTGGAGCCGGTCGCGACGCCCACCGACCGGCAGATGGTGTGGATGCGAGCGCGCGGCCGGGTGGACGCGTCGGAGGTGCTGCACCGGGCCCTGCTGGCCTACGCGTGCGACCAGGTGATGCTCGAGCCGCTGCTCCGCCGGCACGGGCTGAGCTGGGCCACCCGAGGCCTGTCGATCGCGAGCCTCGACCACGCGATGTGGTGGCACCGGCCCGTACGCGTGGACCAGTGGCTGCTGTACGTGCAGTCGGCACCCAGCGCGCACGGGGGCCGCGGGCTCAGTTCCGCCCGGGTGTACACCCAGGACGGCTCCCTGGTGGCGAGCATCGCGCAGGAGGGCATGATCCGGGTCCCGGACGCCTGAGGTTCCCCGGCCGTCGGCGAGCGCCCCGATCTCAGGCCCCGAGGTCGACGTCCCGTTCCACACCGGTGGGCGACAGGCAGCGGACGTGCCCGCGCGGGTGGTAGCGGTCGTCGTCGAACGCGACCGCCAGCTCGCCGCGGTGCGCATCAGGGTCGAGGAGCAGCGCGGCCAGCCGGTCAACCTCGCTGAGGTCCGATCGGTCCCAGGCCCCCCACACGTCCCACAGCAGCAGCCCGTGGCCGTGCAGGTGAGCCAGCTCCATGACCACATCCGCCGCAACGAACCAGGCACCGCGCGTCGGGACGTCCGGCCCGACGCCGAAGGTCTCGATCGCCTCGTCGCCGATCGCCCTCGACCGGTACTGCGTCCAGACCTGCGCCGCCGTCCGGAACGGGCCGGACGGGCCGGTGTCCATGTCCTGGGTGTCGAAACCGAAGTCGCCGGGTTCCAGTTGCGGGTCCACCCGGCGCCACCGGCCGCCGTCCCACAGCTCGGCCACCACGTGGTCATGGTGGAAGTCCGGGGCGAAGTAGTCCGCGAAGCCGATCCGGGTGCGAGCGGGGATGCCGTGCTCGCGCAGTGCGGCAACGAACAGCAGCGAGAAGTCGCGCCAGCAGCCCACGAACCTGTCCGCCTCCGGCAGCCCGGAGAGGTCACGCAGACCACGCCCGGCCAGCCGGGCAAGGATCCCCGAGACCCACCGGGTGTCGACCTCGGTGATCCGCTCGACCGGGTACGAGCCCGCAGCTCCCCGGTAGTGGGTGACCGACGCGTGGACGGCTCGGCAGAGCCCGGCGACGTCGGCCGGGGCGGCGCGCAGCAGCGGCGCCCACTCCCCCGGGTCAGAGAACTGGCTGTGCGCGGCCCAGCCTCTTGGGCCCGCGTCGGGGGTGTCGTCCATGGCGGCCACCCTCGGCTTCTTCGGCGGCAGGGTCAACGCAGGGTCAGGCCCCGCCCTGCCGACGCCACCGCACCGGTGGCCCGGAGTACGGCTGCCACGCCGCGCGCTCCTCGGCGGTGATCCTGCGGGGCTGGCCGGTGGCCGCATCGATCATCACCAGTGTGGTCAGCGCCTAGACGAAGACGGTTCGCACCCCGCCGACCACGTCGGTCACCTCGTAGCAGACCTCGACGCTGGCTCCGCCCAGCCGGCCGAGCCACAGCTCGACGGTGAGCGGGCCGCGATGCGAGATCGGCAGCAGGTACTCGATCTCCTGCCGGGCCACCACTGTCACGGTCCCCGCGCCGGGCGCTGCGTCAAGGATCGCGGTCGGCCAGGCGGGCTCAGCCCCCTCCGGGTGGCGCCAGAAGACCGCGATCCTTGCCTCCTCCAGGAGCCCGAGCACCGCGACGTTGTTGACATGTCCGTAGGCGTCCAGGTCCGCCCAGCGCACCGGGACGGGGACGTGCAAGCGGGTCATCCGTTGCTCCTCCGACCGCGCCGGCCACCGGCCGCGACCTGCGCCGCGTCGCGGGTGCGGATCAGGGCGTCCAGCACCTCGTCCACTGGCGCCACCACCACCCGGTCGGCGACGGCGGCCACCGCCGCCCGCAGCCGCGCGGTCGCCCGACGGGCCTGACGGCGGGCACCGACGTCGGCCGCGATACGCGAGGCGCCGGCCACCACAAGACCCAGCGCCACGCCGCCGATCAGGGCACCGGTGGGCCATGGCACCTCGCCCCACTGCGGCGGGTCCGGCGTCGCCAGGCGTAGGTGGGCGGCCCCGGCCAGCAAACCCAGCCACAGCCCGCCCAGCACGGCGACCGCGAGCAACGCCCACTGCACGAACCCGACCAGGCGCCACCACACCGGCGCCCCGCCACCGACGACGACGGCCCCGGCGACGGCGGTGTCCAGCGCGTCGGCCATCTGCTCCTGCGGGACGTCGGCGCGCCGTCTGGCCGCCAGCACCCAGCCCTCGGGGGCGCCCGCCGTCGTGCCGTCCAGGTAGCCCCGGACCGCGCCGCGCGCCCGGGCCAGCTGGGCCGGACCCGGCTTCGGCAGCGACGTGTGCCCGCTGTCCGCACGGCCAAGGTGCAGGCGCCGGAGCGGGTCGGGCCGGAACCGGCTGAGCCATCGGGTGGGCGGCCACCCCGTCGCCTGGCGGGCGCTGCGCAGCCGCGCGGCCCGCACCGCCTCGACCACCACCGGCACCCCGGCCGCGTCCGCGAGCGCGTCGACGAGCCCGTCCCGGGAAGCCCGGCCACCCCGGACCGGCGGTCCGCAGGTGGCAAGGACCCGCCCGGCCACACCCGCGATGTCGGCGCCCAGGCGCGCCTTGGCGGCCACCCGCCGTCTGGCAGTGTCCGCGAGGGCCGCCGCGAGCCGGTCGACCCCCTCACCCGTACGGGCCGAGACGTCCAGCACGGGCACACCCTCGAGGTCGTCCTGCGTGAGGAGCCGCTGCAGGTCGCGGTGGCAGGCCCGGCGCTCGTCGGCCGAGAGGCGGTCCACCTGGTTGAGCACGACCAGCAGCACGTCCCGGTGGCCGGCGAGCCCGCGCAGGTACTGCTCGTGCACGGCGGCGTCGGCGTACTTCTGGGGGTCGACCACCCAGACCATCAGGTCGACGAGGGCGACCAGGCGCTCCGCCTCCAAGCGGTGGTCCGTCACGACGGAGTCGTGATCCGGCAGGTCGAGGATCACCAGGCCGCCGCCGACCGCCTCGTCGCCGACGGCGCCGGGCTCGCTCGCGGCAAGGTGGTGCCGACGGCGCACTCCGAGCCAGTCCAGCAGGGCGCCGGCCCCCTCGCCCCGCACCAGGGCCAACGCCTCGCTCGTGGTGGGCCTGGTGACCGCAACCTCCGCGAGGTCGTGCCCCGCGAGCGCGTTGAGCAGGGAGGACTTGCCCGAGCCGGTCGGTCCGGCGAGCGCGACGACCGTGTGGTCCGGGAGGCGCAACCGGTCACCGGCCCGCTGTAGCACCAGCTCGGCGTCCGCCTTGAGGTCGGGCGCCAGCACATCGCGCCCCGCCTCGACGGCCCGGCCGAGCGCGTCGAGGCGGTCGGTGAGGGTCAGGGCCGCCACTGCTGCCACCCCCGTGTGCGCGGGCCGACGCTCACCCGGGCGATCGCGCGCCGGTCGGTCGCGACGCCGGTCACGGGGCGAACCGCCCGAGGTACACCTCCGTGAGGTACTCGAACCGGATCGCACCGTCCTCGCCGTGCCGCTGCACGAGCGTGCGTAGGTCCGCCAGCATCAGTTCATGGTCGGGGTGGCCGGCCGGCGGCGCGTAGGAGGACGAGAGCAGCCGGTCGCACACCCCATCGACGTCGAGCACCTGATGGTGGTCGGCCGTGTGACGCTGCACCGAGCCCGGGGAGAAGAACTCCTCGATCGCCGCCGCATCGACGTTCTGGTGGTTCACCACGCGGTGATCAGGGGCCCAACGATCGAGCAGCCGCTGATAGCCGGCCATGAACGGACTGGAGTCGGTCTGCCGGCTGTTCCAGATCAGCGCGACCCGGCCCGAGGGGCACAGGATCCGCCGGAACTCACTCCGCGCGGCATCGCGGTCGAACCAGTGGAACGCCTGCGCGGCCGTGATCAGGTCGATGCTGGCATCGGACAGGTTCGTCGCCTCGGCCGGTCGTCGGTGCGTCCGGACGGTGCTCGACGGGTCGAGCTCGGCGATCAGCGCGGCGAGCATCGGTTCGTTGGGCTCGACGGCGTGCGTCCGGAGCAGCTCGATCACCGCCACCGGATAGTCCGGACGCGCGCGGACGTAGGCGTCGACGCGGTCGCCGAACCGGGTCGTCGCGTCCGCAGGAGGCCGGTGCGGCGCGCTCATGATCCCCACAACCGCCGCCACCAGCGGCGCAGCCCGCCGACGCTGTCCGGCGCGTCGGCGTCGGTGCGCCCACGCGGGACGTCGACCGGCACGGGTACCGGCTGCGGTGGTTGGCCGAGCTCGACGGCAACGATCGTCAGCCCGGCAACCGCCGCCCGGATCCGCTCCGCCGCCTCCGGTCGGACGTCCGCGGCGTCGAGCACGGTCAGGAAGCGCGCCGCCTCGGCGTCCAGCAGCCGGTCGATCCGCGCCTGAAGGTCCTCATGGGCCACCCGGGTGAGGCGCCGGACGGCGTCGTCGCCGAACACCGCCTCGAGCAACCGCTGCGCCAGCACGGCCGTGCCCCCGGCCACGCCGACCTCGGCCGTCGTCAGGCCTCCGGTCGAGGCGAAGATCGTGATCATCAGTGCTGCGCCGAGCCCGTTCACCCCGAACGACAGCGCTCGCGCGGTGCTGCGCCGCCCGGCGCCCTCCGTGCCCACCAGGTCAAGGACCGCGGCCTGCCACGCCCGCACCTGCTCGGCCACCCGTTCGGGGAGGTCGGCCGAGGCGCGGGACAGGCGCAACCCGGCGAGCAGCTGGACCCCTGCCGGGTCGACATGCCAGGTCTCGTGCGCACGCTCGGCTGCCCGGTCCGCGGCGTCCGCCACCAGGTGCACCAGGCCGTCGCCCACGGCGCGTGCGACGGTCTCCGGCGCGGGGCGCCCGCGCAGTGCAGCCGTGATCCGGTCCCGCCAGGAGCCGACACGCTCCTCAACGGCTCGCAGCAGCTCACCGGTGCCGACGAACTCCTGCCACCGGGCGAGCACCTCGCCGCGCAGCATGGTGCCGTCGGCCGTTGCGACCGCGACGTCCCGCTTAGCCGCCGCGTAGGCGCTCGCGACGCCGTCCTGCAGCCGGTCGGCATGACGGCGCTGGCCATCGACGGCGGCGGCCAGCCGGGGAGCCGCGACCAGCAGGTCGTCGATGGCGCCGCGCACGGTGCGCTGCACCACCCCGTCCCGCGCGCCGGCGTCGCCGACCACAGCGCGGAGCCAGCCGCTGAGCTCGGCAACCGCCGCGACCGGCAGCAGGCCGCCCTCGATCCGGCTCTCCGGCACGACCACCACCTGGGCGTCAAGACCGTGCTCGACGAGCATCTCGCGCAGGTGGCGGGTGACCGCCGTCCGCGCGGCCGGCTCCATCCGGTTGAGCACCAGGACCACGACGGCCCGACGGCGCGCGGCCTCGGCCAGCAGATCCCACGGGACCGCATCGGCATACCTTGCGGCGGTCGTGGCGAACACCCACAGGTCCGCCGCGCCGAGCAGCTCCTCACCCAGCCGCCGGTTCTCCACCACGACGGAGTCGATGTCCGGGGCGTCCAGCACGGCGAGGCCGTGCGGCACGCCGAGGTGCGGCACCAGCCGCAGCACGCCGTCGTCGGTGGCTTCACCGGTGGCCGTACCGGTGGCCCGGGGCAGTCGCGGCAGGATCCGGTCGGTGCTGAACCAGGCGGCCTCGTCCGGGTGGTGCACCAGCACCGGCGAGCGCGTGGTCGGCCGCAGCACACCGGCCGCGCTCACCTCGTCCCGGACCAGGGAGTTCACCAGGGTCGACTTGCCCGCCCCGGTCGAGCCGCCCACCACAGCCAGCAGCGGGGCGCCGAGCTGGCGCACCCGCGGCAGCAGGTGGTCGTCGAGCTGGTCGCGCAGCCGATGGGCCAGCTGTCGGTCGTCGTCGGCGCCGGCCACCTCCAGCGGCAGTCGCAGGTCGGCGACCGCCGTGCGCAGGTCGGTCAGGGCGGCGAGCAGCCGGCGACCGGTATACGCGGAGCCCTGCACGGCTCAGTCCCTCGCCAGCTTGCGGTAGGTGACCCGGTGCGGGCGTGCCGCCTCGATGCCGAGCCGGGCGATCTTGTTCTCCTCGTAGGACGCGAAGTTGCCCTCGAACCAGTACCAGCAGGCGGGATCCTCGTCGGTCCCCTCATGCGCCAGGATGTGGGTGGCCACCCGGTCGAGGAACCACCTGTCGTGCGAGACGACGACAGCGCAGCCCGGGAACTCCAGCAGGGCGTTCTCCAGCGACCCGAGGGTCTCCACGTCCAGGTCGTTGGTCGGCTCGTCCAGGAGCAGCACGTTGCCACCCTGCTTGAGCGTCAGGGCCAGGTTGAGGCGGTTGCGCTCACCACCGGAGAGCACCCCGGCCGGCTTCTGCTGGTCCGGCCCCTTGAACCCGAACGACGCGACGTAGGCCCGGGAGGGCATCTCGACATGGCCGACCTTCATGAAGTCCAGGCCGTCGGAGACCACCTCCCACAAGGACTTGTCCGGGGCGATGCCGCCACGGGCCTGGTCGACATAGGAGAGCTTGACCGTCTCACCGATCCTCAAGGTGCCGGCATCGATGGGCTCGAGGCCGACGATCGTCTTGAACAGGGTCGTCTTGCCGACGCCGTTGGCACCGATCACCCCGACGATCCCGTTGCGCGGGAGCGTGAAGGACAGCCCGTCGATCAGCACCCGGTCGTCGAAGCCCTTGCGCAGGTTCTCGGCCTCGATCACCAGTGTGCCCAGGCGGGGACCCGGCGGGATCTGGATCTCCTCGAAGTCCAGCTTGCGGGTGCGGTCCGCCTCGTTCGCCATCTCCTCGTACCGCTGCAGACGGGCCCGGGACTTGGTCTGGCGGCCCTTGGCCGAGGACCGCACCCACTCGAGCTCGTCGGCGAGGCGCTTGGCCAGCTTGGCGTCCTTCTTGCCTTGGACCTCCAGGCGGGCATGCTTCTTCTCCAGGTACGTGGAGTAGTTGCCCTCGTACGGGTACAGGCGACCGCGGTCGATCTCGGCGATCCACTGCGCGACGTGGTCAAGGAAGTACCGGTCGTGGGTCACCGCGATGACGGCACCGGCGTACTTGGCCAGGTGCTGCTCGAGCCACTCGATGCTCTCCGCGTCCAGGTGGTTGGTCGGCTCGTCCAGCAGCAGCAGGTCCGGCTTCTCCAGCAGCAGCTTGCACAGGGCGACCCGGCGGCGCTCACCGCCGGAGAGCACCGACACGTCGGCATCCGGCGGTGGGCACCGCAGGGCATCCATCGCCTGCTCGAGCTGGGAGTCCAGGTCCCAGGCCTCGGCGTGGTCCAGCGCCTCCTGCAGGTCGCCCATCTCGGCGAGCAGCGCGTCGAAGTCGGCGTCCGGCAAGGCCATCAGGGCAGAGATCTCGTTGAACCTGTCGAGCTTGGCCTTGATGCCGGCCACACCCTCCTCGACGTTGCCCAGCACCGTCTTGTCCTCGGTGAGCGGCGGCTCCTGCAGCAGGATGCCGACCGAGTACCCCGGGGACAGGCGCGCCTCGCCGTTCGACGGGTGGTCCAGGCCGGCCATGATCTTCAGGATCGTTGACTTGCCGGCACCGTTGGGCCCGACCATGCCGATCTTGGCCCCCGGGTAGAAGCTCATCGAGACGTCGTCGAGGATCAACTTGTCGCCGTGCGCCTTACGCGCCTTGTACATGGTGTAGATGAACTCGGCCACGTTGTGCTTGTGCTCCTGGCTGCTGGTGGGTGCGCGGCTACGCGTCGGGCACCGGCCAGCCTACGGCGTCGGCGCCGCCGCATCCTCTGCAGCATGCAGCTCGCCCGCCGACCCAGGCTCGGCCGGGTCGGCCGCGTCCCGTACCCACGGGTCGTCGCCGTGGCTGGCGCCCTCGGGCTCGTCGGGCTCGTCGGACCGCACAGCGGAACCCACATGCACGGTGCGGGCGAACACCGAGCGACCACGCGTGAGGTCGTGCCCCAGCGCCGAAGCCTCGACCACCATGCCGCTGCGCGAGCCGTTCTCGCCCTGCCACTCCTCGGTGCGCAGCTTGCCGTGCACCACCACCGGGTCACCCTTGTTGATGGAGACCGCGACGTTCAGCGCGACGTCGCGGAACACCTTGACGGTGAGCCACTCGGTGCGCCCGTCCGCCCAGGCGCCCTGGCCCTTGTCGAAGTAGCGCGGGGTGGTGGCCACCCGGAAGCTGGTGAACGGCACGCCGTCGCCGTTCACCTCCCTCGGCTTGGTCGCCGCCCAGCCCACGACCGTCACGATCAGTCCGTTGTTGCTCATCGGTCCTCCTCGGCGGGGACCGGCCCGTCCGGCCCACTTCCGCGAGGATCCGCGGCGCGGCGTCTGCGCGCCGGACCGGCCCGCTCAGGCTGGGGACACGACCTTGTCCGGGCCCGTTGTGGACGCGCCAACGCGCGACGTGGACGTCTCGCCGCGCGCCGTGGATGCCTCGGCGAGCACGGGCACCGTCACCTCCCGGACGGTCCGGTGATCCTCGAGCACGGCGGTTGTCGGCCGGACAAGGGCAGCGTCGACGGCCGCCGCGAGCGCCAGCCGGGCGGACGCCGCGACGGCCTGTGCGCGACGCCCGGCCACTGACCGGCGCACCCACCGCGCCGCCCCGAGGAGCAGCAGGCCGAGCGCGACCGCGGCCCCCGTGACGGCCGCCAGCACGGTGGTGCGTCCGTCCCAGTGCCAGCCGGCATCACCGGCGAGGGACCCCGCGGTGAAGCCGGCCGCCGCCAGGGCCAGCACGCCCGTCAGACCGGCGAGCACCCGGAGCACGGCACTCCAGCGTGGCGCCCGGGTGGACACGTGCACCGCACCGAGGTGGGTGTCCACCGAGCTCACCAGGGCGGCTGCGTCCGGAACGGCCGCCATGACGGCGTCGGCCCAGCGAACGGGCAGCTCGCCCGCGACGTCGTCGAGCCACACCTGCCGCACCGCGGCGGCTCGGTCGGGCTGCGCCGGACCCAGCCGGACGGTCGTGCCCGCCCCGGTCCGGATCGCGGCCCGCACGGCCGCGGCTGCGGCGGCGATCCCGGTGGCCTTCACCAGGCCGTCGACGGCGCGCGAGGCAGCCGCCCCGACATCCGCCTCCTGCGCTGCGACGCCCCCAGCGAGCACCCGCGCGGCGTCGTCGAGCTCCGCCTTCGCCCGGGCCTCCGCCAGGCCGCGACCGGCCACCGCTCGGACCAGCGCCGCACGGACCCCGGGCATCCCCTCACCGCTGCGGGCCGAGGCGGCCAGGACGCCGACGTCCACCAGCCCGTCGTCGCGCAGCAGCCGGTCGACGTCGCGCAGCAACGACGCCTGGGCATCGACCGGGACGGTGTCGATCTGGTTGAGCAGCAGGTACATCGCCGCCTCGTGCCCGATCAACGCACGCAGGTACCGGTTGTGCAGTGCGTCGTCGGCGTACTTCTGCGGGTCGACCACCCACACGAGCAGATCCACCTGAGGCAGCAGCCGGTCCACCACGGCGCGGTGCTCGGGCTCGATCGAGTCGTGATCGGGCAGGTCCAGCAGCACCAGACCGCGCAGGTCGGCCTCGGTGTCCCCGTCGAGCGCGCTCTCCCGCTCGATCCGGCGGTCCGTCGGCACACCGAGCCAGTCCAGCAATGGGTCCGCGTCGCGCGCCCAGACGCACGCGGTGACCTCCGCAGTCGTCGGACGTCGCACACCGACGTCGGCGAACCCCAGTCGGGACAGCGCATTGAAGATGCTCGACTTGCCGGACCCCGTGCCGCCGGCCAGGGCCACCACCGTGTGGTCGACACCGAGCTCGAGGCGCTCGCGCACATTCGCGATCGTGGCGCGCACCGCGTCCGTCACCTCGCTGGGGATCCGGTCGGCCCCGATCCCGAGCGCACCCTCGAGCTCCGCCGCCCGGGCCAGCAGGGCTCGGGTCCGCGGCCCCTGCGCCACCTGGCGAGCCGCGCTCACCGCAAGCCCTTGAGCTCCGCGACGCGCAGCCGCAGCCCGGCCGCGGCGTCGTCGGCGAGGTCCGGTGACCCGAGGAAGGCAAGGGCGGGTTCGCCTGCCACGCGAGCCTGCTCCGCCGCGCGGTCGGCCAGGTCCGCGCTGAGCCGCCCGACGACGTCGTGGCTCGCCTCCCCGCCGAGCAACCCGGCCAGCACGGCAGCCGCAGTTCCGAGCCCGGCCGCCGCCAGCGCCGCGAGGGCACCGAGGCTGTCCTCGTCGACCGCGCGCAGCGCCCGCTCGGCCTGCCGGGAGGACTTCCGGCCCGCGGCGCGGCCCAGGTGTCGCACGGCCTGCGTCGCAGCGAGCATCCAGTCGGCTGCCGACTGGTCGGGCGGCGGCGCCGCACCGATGTCCCGCTGGTCGCTCAACGCCGCATCGCCGGCCGCAGCGCCGGGGGTGGGCAGCGCGACCGCGCCCGGCGTCCCGGTGGTCCGCAGCGCCTCCGCGAGCGCCGACTCACCGTCGCGGCGGGCACCCGTCAGCGCAACGGTCACGGTTGCCCGGAGGTCGTCGGCGAGCCCGCGCAGCGCCTGGGTGCGAGCATCCCGGCGGCGTCGAGAGGTCCACCGCCCGCTCAGCGGCCCGGACCGTCCGGCCGACGACACCCACCTCGCACGCACCGGGCCGGCCACCACGCCACCACCGACCACCGCCGCAGCGGCCCGCTGCGCGGGTTTCGCGACGGCGTCCGTCACGAGCTCCTGCAGCGCCGACCGCGCATCGACCTGGGCCTGCACGGCGTCGGCGAGCTCGGCCACCCACGGCTGGAGGCTCCGCAGGGTGCCACGCTGGGTGCGCAGGATCACTGACCGCGCGCGGTCGGGTCCGGCGACCATGGTCAGCCACCGCCGGATCGGCGCGACCGCGGACTCCTCGAGCAGACCCTGGTGCGGGCCGAGGTCGGTGATCAGGAAGAGCGGGACGGCGGCCAGCCCGCGCTCCCGCTGTCGCGCCATCAGGTCCGCGCGCACAGTGCTCACGGCCTCGGGCGGGACCCGGTTGAGCACCATCGCCATCGACACCCCGCGCTCGGCCGCCTGGGCAAGGACGTCCCACGGCAGCGCGTCGCCGTACCGGGCGGCGGTAGTCAGGAAGATCCACAGGTCCGCGGCCTCGAGCAGCCGCTGGGCGGTCTCGCGGTTGCTGCTGAGCAGCGAGTCCAGGTCCGGGGCGTCCACCAGGGTCAGGCCCCGTGGGACGGCGTCGTGCGACACGACCGCGACGATGTCCAGCAGCGGGTGGGAGGCGAGCAGCTCGCCGTCGGCCGGGTGGTGGGCGAGCACCGGCTCGCGGGTGGTGGGCCGCAGCACACCGGCGGCACTGACCTCCTGGCCGAGCAGGGAGTTGACCAGGGTCGACTTCCCGGCGCCCGTCGAGCCGGCCACCACGACGACCGCCGGCGCGGACAGCTCGCGCAGCCGGGGCAGCAGGTGGTCGTCGAGCTGGTCGAGGAGCCGACGGCGCAGGCGCTCCGCCGCACGGTAGCCCCTGAGCGGGAGCGGCAGACGGGTCCGCTCCACGTCACGGCGCAGGTCCGCGACCGCATCCAGCAGCGGCGCCCTCGCCACCACGCGGTCCGGCTCCGCGCCGCCCGCACCCGTGCGCAGCGCAGACGTCGCGGTTGCACCGGGCCCGGGGGTCATGGCGCAATCCTCCCGTGCGGCCTTGTCCAGGCCAAACACGCGCGCCGTCGGCCGGGGTGCGGCGACTACCCTGGCTTGCGGCCCCCGTAGCTCAGTGGACAGAGCACCGGACTTCTAATCCGACGGTCGTGCGTTCGAATCGCACCGGGGGCACTAGAGGACCCGCAGGTCAGCGCGCTGCACGCCGTTCGGACAGATCCGCGACGGTCCCCCCGGGGCACACTGGGGGCACGGCAGCAGCAGCGTCCATCCGATCGGCCACCGCGTCGAGGTCGTCATCGAAGAGGCCCGCGTACACGTCCAACGTCATGGCCGCACTCGCGTGACCTAGCATCCGCTGGACTGCCTTGACGTTCGCTCCGGCGCTCACGGCCAGACTCGCCGCCGTGTGGCGGAGTTCGTGCGGAGTGAGCCCGTCGAGCCCTGCCGCGCTAGCCGCTGGATCGAAGACCCGGCGACGGAAGTTGGTCAACCGCAGCGGCCCTCCCTCCGGCGCCGTGAACACGAGGGCATCGGACGCCTTCCCAGCCATGTGCACGGCGAGCGCGTCGACGAGCGAGCGGGGTACCGGAACGGACCTGCGCTGGTGTGTCTTCGGCGTCCCCGGGACCATCCGCCCAGAAACCTCGGTCAGCGTCTGCGCGACATCGAGCCGCCTGCGCAGCAGGTCAACGTGCCCCACTCTCAGCCCGGCCAGTTCGCCGTACCGCAGGCCACAGAAGGCCAAGATGAGGATCACGAGCCGGTAGTCCCCCGCAGCGTCCGCCAACATCGCGACCTGCTCATGGCCCAGGAACCGCTTCTCGGCCTTGCGCGCCCGCGGCAGCCGCACACCATCCGCCGGATTACGGGTCAACCTCCCGTCCCGTACAGCCAACGCGAGCATCAGCGACAGCACCCGATGAGCGTGCCGGACCGACGACGCAGACAGCCCCGACGCCGATAGCTCCGCTACCCACGCGGCCACATCCGCGTGCCCGATCTTCGCGAGCGGCACTCTCCCCCACCGGGGCAGGACGTGGCCGCGCAGCAACCCCCCATAGCGGACACGGGTCGACTCTTTCAGTTGCACTTGACCGGCGAGCCACTGGCCCGACCAAGCCTGCACCGTGACCCGCGCCCGGGCCGGGTCGACGTACTCCCCGGACAGCATCCGCGACTCGACTCCGGTCAAGTGCCGCTCGGCGTCGACCTTCCGGGCAAACGTGCGCTTGCGCTGTCGTCCGTCCGGGTCTCGCCAACGGGCCAGCCACGACACAGCGCCGTCCCGGGTCCGCTTCTCAACGCTCGACATCTTCGACCTCCGACAGTCGGGTCCGCAGTTCCTCAACAAGCTGACGAGTCGCCCTGCCGCGCTTGGCTGACCTGCTCGCCACCGGCACCTCGTCACCCACGCGCCTGTCGCGTTCCTCGGCAAGGGTCCGTCCCCACAATCCCACCGAGAGCCACGCCACCTCCATCTTGGTGACCCCCAGAGTGCGGCCCACCCGCTGCTCAGCCTCGCCGGCGCGCTCTTCGGCGTGCACCATGAGGGCGACGCTTGTCTCCTCACCAGCCATCGCCGCCGCTCGCCTCGACGCTGCGGGCAGCCTTGTCATCGCAGCCCGAATGCGCTGCGGGCCGCCCGGTACGTCTCTGACCAACACCCGCACAGGGTCGCCGCCAAGGAAGCGGCGGAGCGACTCGCGGTGGACGACAACGGCACTCGAGAGCCGCACGGCACCGTCACCGGCCAGCAGGTCCGCGACCGCCACAGGGCCGCTCGCGACCTTGCCCATTGCCTGCGCGAGCAGGACTGCCTCGGCGAGATCGAGCGCCTTCTCGCCGCGCTCGAGTGCTGCGATCTTGCTCCGGGTCCACCGCAGACCCTCGCCCCGAGCCACGGCGGCCACATCGTCCTGACGCGCCCCCGCGGCCTCGCGGATTCGGCGGACGTTCTCGCCCACAACTTCGCGGATCGTCTGCTCTCCGTTGTCCATAGTGCTGAACGTACCACGACACGCGGTCCGATCGCGCGCCGCTTGACAAACACCGTGGATGTAACTCATAGTTCTAGGGACGGTTCGATATCGGACCGCGCGACGGAGGGTGGCAGACATGAACGACACCGAGTGGCTGGGGCCGAAGGAACTGGCAGCCGATCTCGGCGTGCCGGTCACGACCGTCTACCAGTGGAACAGCAAGCGCACCGGCCCGCGTGCGGCGCACTTTGGTCGCCACGTCAGGTATCGACGCGCTGATGTGGCGGCATGGGTTGAGCAGCAGTACGCCGCCGACGACCCGCGCCCCATCGCGGAAGCCCGCGAGTCCGCTCGCGCCGCGGTCTGACCCCCACCCGACATGCGTGTGGCCCGCCCCGACGAAGGACAGGCCACAGACGCACAGACGGGAGGGAGACCCGCCATGACCACCACGATACGCCGCCGGAGCCCCGCACGGCCTGACCTGTGGGACCGATACCCGGATGCGCGGCTGAACTTCCGGCCGACCATGTTCGGCCTGTCGCGCGGCGAGTACGTCGCCGAGTACCGGCGTCGCCAGGCGGAGGGGTGGGCGACCTGGGAGCTGTCGGCACGGCTCCCGCGGCCTGAGCAGGTGGCCGTATGAGCGCAAGCGACGGTGCGGCCCTCCTGGACGACGTCGAGGCGTTCCTGGCGCGGTTCGTTGTCTACCCGAGCGAGCACGAGCGGGTCGCGCACGTCCTGTGGATCGGGCACGCATGGTTCATGGACGCCTGGGAGTCGACGCCGCGTATCGCGTTCCTGAGCCCCGAACCGGGCAGCGGCAAGTCGCGCGCGCTCGAAGTGACCGAGCCCCTCGTGCCGCGCCCGATCCACGCCGTGAACACCTCACCCGCCTACCTGTTCCGCAAGGTCTCCGACGAGGCCGGACCGCCGACGATCCTCTACGACGAGATTGACACCGTCTTCGGCCCGCGAGCCAAGGACAACGAGGACATCCGCGGAATGCTCAACGCCGGGCACCGCAAGGGCGCGATCGCCGGTCGATGCGTCGTGCGCGGCAACGTGATCGAGACAGAGGAGCTGCCCGCGTACTGCGCTGTTGCGCTCGCGGGCCTCAACGACCTGCCGGACACCCTCATGAGCAGGTCGGTGGTGATCCGCATGAGACGGCGCGCACCGGGCGAGCGCATCGAACCGTGGCGCCTGCGCACGAACGGCCCCGAAGCGCGAGCACTCGGAGATCGGCTGCTGGAGTGGTCGAACGCGGTTCAGCACACGATGGGCAACGTCTGGCCCGACATGCCCGCGAGCATCGAGGACCGCAACGCGGACCTGTGGGAAGCCCTGCTCACGGTGGCCGATGCGGTCGGCGGACGGTGGCCGACGCTCGCCCGTGTAGCGGCTGTAGCGCTTGTAGCGGATCCTCGGGGGAAGGCAGAGAGCCTAGGCGTGCTGCTCCTGAGGGACCTGCGAACCGTCTTCGATGAGGCCGGCACAGACAAGCTCTCGACTCAGGACGTCCTCGAGCACCTCTGCGGCATGGAGGAGAGCCCCTGGGGTGACCTTCGCGGCAAGCCCTTGGACGCCCGCGGGCTGTCCCGGCGTCTGTCCGGGTACGACGTCAGGCCGCACAACGTGCGGATCGGTGACCAGATACCCAAGGGGTACGACGCGGCGGACCTCGCAGACCCTTGGTCGCGGTATCTGACCGAGGCGCCCTCTCGGTCTCCCCAGACATCCGCTACATCCGCTACAGACGCTACAGACGCTACAGACGCCGATGCTCTCTGGGCCGACGACGGTCTACATCCCGGCTGCGCGGTGATCCCGTGACCGCCACCACCACCCACCGGTGCGCCCGGGGCCACCACGACCTCGTGCGCCTCGACCTGGGAGCGACCCCGAAGGAGGCCCAGCGATGAAGATCACTTTTCTCAAGGTGCTCGGTGTGAGCACGCCCCTGCGAGACGGGAGGCCGACCCCCGAAATTGTCGCATTCGTCGACGCCTGCAAAGTCACCTGGCGCCCGCAACAAGGCTGGACCTGTCGCGACTGTGACGAACCGGCCGACACGTGCCGCCACGTCGAAGCCGTCGCCGCCCTCATCGCCCCCAGCATCACCGGGGAGACACGGTGACCGCCCCGCAGCACGCGCCCTGGTTCGGCACCACACCCGAGGCGATCCTCCGCGCTGAAAGCATGTTGCTCGCGCTCAGTGAAGGTCGCCTCGCAGACATCGGCGCCATCATCGCCAGCGACGACGGCGACGCGAACCCACACGCGGCAACACACACGTTCGTTGCCCTGCTCACCATGGCCGACAGGCTCGCCGACTACGGCGCACGCATCGGCGAACACACCCACCGCGACCTACTCCGAGAGACCGCCCGAACCGTCGCCCAAGCCATCTACACCACCACCGAAGGGAAGTAGCAGTCATGAGCACCAACGAGGCGCCCACCACCGAAGCCGTGACGGACCCCGAGCCCGTCATCGACACCACCGAGGCCCCGCAGGCCGTCACCGACCCCGCGGAGGCACCAGAGGACAAGCAGCCCGAAGGCAAGGGCAACAAGGAAGCGGCCAAGTACCGTGTGCAACTCCGCGAAACCGAGGCCGCGCGCGACGTCCTGACGGCCATCGTTGAGGCCATGCGCACCGCGGAGGTGAACCGGATCGTGGAGACCTCCGACGCACGGATCAAGCCGGACGCATTGTGGGCGTCCGGCGTCAACCTGGCCGACCTGCTCACCGAAGACGGGGCCATCGACGCCGACCTCGTGAACGCCGCCATCGGCACCGCCGCGGAGAAGTTCGGCGTGCGAATCCCCAAGGCCCCGAGCGTCGCCGGACAGGGAAACGTCGGGGGCGACGTTCACAGCGCCGACAAGGCCGACACGTTCGAATCCGCATTCGCCCCACGCCATTAGGCCGCGCCCGACATGCGGTAGAATCAGCGTGACCGATAATGCCGGGCCGGGCGCCCGCCTATCGGACACGTAGCCCCCGCGGGGCACGCACGGAACGGCCAGCGGCCGCCGAGCGGAACACCACCCATGTTCCCCAATCGGCGGCCGTTTCCGTGCCGCCAGAAGGCAGGTCATCGTGACCACCGCAACCACCACCACCAGCGCCAAGGCCTGGGCACCTGACATTCAGGCATTCGCCCCGGCCGACGTCATCCCCGAAGCCCTCATCCTCCAGACCTCCACCCAGCTCGGCAACGTCGAAGGCGACGCACAGTCCGTTCGTGTCGCCTGGGTCGACGACGCCGACGCCGCATTCGTCGCCGAGGGTGTCACCATCGACGAGTCCGACCCCGGCCTCGACGAGCTGCTCATCTACACGGGCAAGGTGTCGCAGCTCATCACGCTCTCGCGGGAGCAGTACAGCCAGGTCGGGACCGCTCAGAGCCTCGCAGCCAGCGTCGCCCGAGCGATCACCCGCAAGGCCAACGCCGCCTACATCGCCCAGGCCGCGCCGGTCGGCCCTCTGGTCACACCCCCGGCCGGTCTGCTGAACGTCGCCAGCATCCTGGCCACGTTCGACCCGATCGCAACCGACCTCGACGCCCTCGCCGACGCCGTGGCCGCCATCGAAGGCAACGGCGGCACCCCGTCGCATATCCTCACCGCACCCGACGCCTGGGGATGGCTCCGCAAGTTCAAGACCGCCACCGCCGAGAACACCGCCCTCCTGGGCGCCGGTACCAACGACCAGGAGAAGCGCCTCCTGGGGGTCCCGGTCATCACCAGCCCGGCACTCCCCACCGGCACCCTCCTGGTCGTCGACCGCAGCGCCATCGTGTCCGCCGTAGGACAGCTGGTCATCGCCACAAGCGAGCACGCGGCATTCCGGTCCGACGCGGTTGTCATCCGGGCCACCTGGCGCTTCGGGGCCAACGTGGTCCACCCCGACCGCATCGCGTCGCTCACCGTCACCGACCCTGACGCCGTAGTCTGACCGGACGCCGACGGGCTCGCGCTAGCACCACCACGGCGCAGGCTCGTCGGCCCAGGGCACCACACCGACACCACCCAGGGGGCCCGAGACGCCGGAGGGATCATGAGCCCCAGGGCCATGAAGAAGTGTGCCCGGGACGGGTGTGAGACCAGGGGCACGGGCCGCTACTGCCCTGAACATGTGAGCCAATGGCCCAAAGGTGGAACCCGCCCCACCACGCAAGCGGACCGGGAGTGGCGCATCGCGATTCTTAACCGGGGGAACTGGCGATGTCAGATCCGGGGGCCCCACTGCACACGCCGAGCCACCCAGGCCGACCACATCCGCAACGTTGCACAAGGTGGCGCTCCCCTGGACCTGGGCAACGGACAAGGCGCATGCGAGGCGTGTCATCGCGAGAAGTCACTCCGTGAGGCAACGATCGGACGCGGCGCGACACCACGGCGATAGGGCTACACACAACGGGGGGTACACCACCCCTCCCCCCGGGTGCGGCGGCGGCACGGAAGGGTCGGCCTTGGGGGTTGGCTGCAATGCACCTCATGAGCGTTTCACAGCCTCACAGGCCCCTACAGAGCCTCTGTAGGCCCTAACCGGAGGGGAGTCGGTCACCATGGCCGCGAAGAAGGAACCAGAGCAGTCGCCGGGCGACGTCATGGTCTCGGCGATCTTGGTCGAGATGACCGAGGCAGGGGTCGAACCGGACGCGAAGGAGCACGCGCTACTTGATGCGGCGCGGCAGATCGTCAACCGGCTGGATGCTCTCGAACGGGTGATCGCCCGTGACGGCGAGATCCTGGTTTCGAGTACCGGTGTGGTGAAGGTTCACCCTGCCGTGCCGGAGCATCGCCAGCAGGCCGCGACCTTGCCGAAGGTGCTCGCCGGAATCGTGGTCGGCGACACGCTGGCCGGCGTTGTGAAGAACCCTGCAAAGGTCCGCGCCGCCCAGGCGCGCTGGCGGGAGCGCAATGCGGGCAAAGCTGAGGTCGAGAAGATGACCGGGAGGTTGTGACATGGGCAAGCGCGTTGCAGGACCTGTCGACGACAACGGAGTTCGGGCCTACTTGATCGCGAGCCTTGCCGACCACGTGCGGGAGACGCACGATCCGCGGCTCGCCCTGGTCCCGGTCGAGGAGTGGCCCGATCCGATGGAGCCCTACGTCGACCCCTTCGCCGACATGTACGACGCCCTCGTGGCGGGCAAGCCGGTGAACGTGGGCTCGTGGCAGCTGAGCCACATTGTCGAGGTTCCGCGTGGTGTGCACATGGTGCACGTCGCCGCCGACGGGACGCTCAGTCCGACGCCCTACGAGAGCTCCGGTATGCCGGGCTAGGCGTCGCTGACGGCTTGGAGGGCCGCGCCCGGTGCAGGGTGGCGGGTCGGTGCCCCCGGAGCCCGCACGGCCGCTCCCTGTCCGCCCTGGGGCGCCGCGCGATCGGTGCCCCGGCCCCCGCGCGCGCGGGCGCGACCCAAGGGTGTCGGCAGTACCGATACCCCTCTCGCCCCGGCCCCCGCGCGCGCGGGCGCGACTGCGCGACAGCCAGGTGGTGCGCGATGCACCACCCCCGGCCCCCGCGCGCGCGGGCGC
>JBBRCL010000051.1:0-19710 GCA_038204895.1 Actinomycetales bacterium
CACCGATGTCGACCGCGCCGGCGGGCACCAGGGCCAGGGGCTGTTGAGCCGTCATGATCGCCATCGTTCCCCATCCCGCCATCAGAGCAAAAGGCCATACTAATTATTACGCATAACCGGCGGAAGAGCAACCTGTCGAGCCACGAACACGCAGGTCAACCCGCTCGAACGGCCAACGCCTCAAGCACCATGTCAGGAGCCCTGAACCCCGACCGGCTGCGCTCCGAAGCCCACTTCGCCGCGCTGGCCGGCGCGTGTCCGATCCCGGCGTCCTCGGGCAAGACCAATCGCCACCGGCTCAACCGCGCCGGGGACCGGCAGGCGAACTCCGCGCTCTACCACGTCGTGATCGTGCGCATGCGCTACGACCCAACCACCCGCGACTACGTCGCCCGCCGCACCGCCGAAGGCCGAACCAAGATGGAGATCATCCGCTGCCTGAAGCGCTACCTCGCCCGACAGCTCTACCCACTGATCCGAGACGTCGTGCAGGCCCAGCCCAAGGCACTCGCTGCTTGACCACGATCTATAGGAGTGTCGCGGTTGAGCGTGGAGATGGCCGGCGGGCCGGGTGGTGCCGTGCCGACCCGCCTCAGCCGTCCGAGGCTGTCACCTGCAGCACGCGGAAACCCTTGGCGCTGGCGACTCGCTCCGCGTTCCTCCCGAGGTCGTCGACCAACCATCGCTGCAGCGAGTCCGCGCCCAGGTTGCGCTGGACCACCAGGTGGGCGGTGCCGTCGGGCGTCAGCCGCGCGAGCCAGGTGCCCAGCAGGGCGTGCAGGGCGGGCTTGCCGATCCGGATCGGTGGGTTGGACCACACGGCTGCGAACCGGACGTCCGGGGGGACGTCGTCGGGCGTGACTGCCCGGATCCCGCCCAGCCCGAGGTCGGCTGCCGTGCGGCGCACCAGGTCGAGCGCCCGTTGGTTGACGTCGACCGCCCACACCCGGGCCTGCGGGGACTGCAGGGCCAGGGTGAGGGCGATCGGCCCCCATCCGCAGCCCAGGTCGAGCAGGTCGCCGGCCCGCGGCGGGGGCGGGACGCTGCGCAGCAGCACCTGGGTGCCCAGGTCCACCCGCCTGGGCGAGAAGATGCCGGCGGCGGTGTGCACCCGGACGTTGCGGCCGGCCAGGCGGACCGTGCGGATGCGGCGGTCGTCGGCGGAGGCGGGCTCTGCCGAGAAGTAGTGGTCGGGGCTAAGGATGTCCGGCACGGACGGCACTGTACCGACCCCGGCCGCCCGCGGCCGTCGGCGGCCCCGACCGGCCGGCGACCGGCCCGACCGGCCTCGATCGGGCCGGCGGTGCGCGCCCGCGAGGGGCCTATTGGTTCGCGCGTCCCGCGGAGCGCGTGTCACGCTGGGGCCGAAGAGAGGTGGACATGACCCAGACCCCGTCCCCGTCCCACGACCCGGCCACCATGGCCGATGCGATCGTGGCCCGCATCCTCGCCCGAGCCGGTACGGCCGTCGACGGTCCGAGCCGGTGGGACGACGACGCTGACGGCGAGCAGCTGGACCGCGCGGACCGCGCGGCGCTGCGGCGGGTCGCCAGGCTGTCCACCGAGCTCAGCGACGTCAGCGAGGTCGAGTACCGGCAGCTGCGCCTGGAGCGGGTGGTCCTGGCGGGGATCTGGGCGCAGGGAACCGCGGAGGACGCCGAGGTGTCCCTGCGTGAGCTCGCCGCCCTGGCCGAGACCGCAGGCTCGGAGGTGCTCGACGGCGTGCTCCAGCGGCGTCTGCACCCGGATCCCGGCACCTATCTGGGTTCCGGAAAGGCGGCGGAGGTCGCCGACCTGGTCATGGCCAACGGTGCCGACACCGTGATCGTCGACGGCGACCTCGCGCCCTCCCAGCGCCGCGGGCTGGAGGACATCGTCAAGGTCAAGGTGATCGACCGGACCGCCCTGATCCTTGACATCTTCGCCCAGCACGCCCGCTCCAAGGAGGGCAAGGCCCAGGTGGAGTTGGCGCAGCTGGAGTACCTGCTGCCGCGCCTGCGCGGCTGGGGTGAGTCGATGTCCCGTCAGGCCGGTGGCCGGGTGGCCGGCGGTGAGGGCATCGGCTCCCGTGGCCCCGGCGAGACCAAGATCGAGCTGGACCGACGTCGGATCCGGATCCGGATGGCCAAGCTGCGTGGGGAGATCGCCGGCATGCAGCCGGCCCGCGTGACCCGGCGTGCCTCACGACGGCGGCACGGCGTGCCCTCGGTGGCCGTCGTCGGCTACACCAACGCCGGCAAGTCGAGCCTGCTCAACCGGCTCACCGGTGCCGGTGTGCTGGTGGAGGACTCCCTGTTCGCCACCCTTGACCCGACGGTCCGCAGGACCCAGACCCCGGACGGGCGCACGTACACCCTCACGGACACCGTCGGGTTCGTCCGGTACTTGCCGACCCAGCTCGTCGAGGCTTTCCGGTCCACCCTGGAGGAGGTCGCCGAGGCCGACCTGCTGGTGCATGTCGTTGACGCCTCGCACCCGGATCCCGAGGGGCAGATCACGACGGTCCGGGGTGTCGTGCGGGACATCGACGGCGCCTCGGAGATCCCCGAGCTCCTGGTGCTGAACAAGGTCGACATCGCCGATCCGGACGTGGTGGATCGGCTGCTGCGGCGGGAGCCCGATGCGGTGACCATCTCGGCGCGATCGGGGGCGGGTCTCGATGCCCTGGTCGACCGCATCTCGGCGGCGCTGCCCCGACCGCGTGAGGTGGTCGACGTCGTCGTGCCGTACGGACGCGGCGACCTGGTGAGCCGTGCCCACTCGGAGGGCGAGATCCAGAGCGAGACCCACACCGGCGAGGGCACGGTGCTGCGGGCGCGCGTCGACCCCGACCTGGCGGCCGAGCTGCGGGCCGCGTCCCGGTGAGGGACCGGCCCGGTGTCCGTGGCCACCTCTAGGCTTCCTGGGTGAGCGTCCCGCCGGCTGAGGATCTGCTCGACCTGGCGGTGACCGCCCTGGGCGGGCGGCGACGGGAGGGTCAGCGGGCCATGGTCCGCGCCGTCGCGCGTGCGATCGACAGCGGCGAGCACCTCTTGGTGCAGGCGGGCACCGGCACGGGGAAGTCGCTCGGCTACCTGGTGCCGGCCGTCCGACATGCGGTGGTCTCGGGCGAGCGGGTGGTCGTCTCCACGGCGACCCTCGCGCTGCAGCGGCAGGTGATGGCGCGGGATCTGCCACTCGTCGCGTCCGCGGTGGCACCCAGCCTGCCTCGGCCACCCAAGATCGCCCTGCTGAAGGGCTGGCACAACTACCTGTGCCGACACCGGATCGCAGGTGGGTACCCGGAGGAGGAGCCGGCCGGGTTGTTCAGTGCGGCCGACGGGCGGGGGGCCGCCGAGCACCCTCGGCCGGAGGCCGCCTCGCGCCTGGGCCGTGAGGTGCTGCGCGCCCGGGAGTGGGCGGAGGAGACGACCACAGGTGACCGTGACGACCTGGTACCGGGGGTGTCCGACCGCGCCTGGCGCCAGGTGTCCGTGACGGCGATGGACTGCCTGGGCCGGCGCTGCCCGCTGGTCGACGACTGCTTCCCGGAACAGGCGAAGGCCCGGGCCCACGAGGCCGACGTCGTGGTGACCAACCACGCGATGCTCGGCATCGCTGCCAGCGGCTCGCCCGGGGTGCTGCCGGAGCACTCGCTCCTGGTGGTGGACGAGGGCCATGAGCTACCGGACCGGGTGACGGCGCAGGCGACCGCCGAGCTGTCCCCGACCGTGGTGGAGCGCGCGGCCCGTCTGGCCCGGCGGCACGGCGGGGCTTCCGGCGACGACCTCGTGGCGGCGGCCTCCGCGCTCGGGGCGGCGCTGACCGACGTGGCCCCCGGTCGGTTGCGGGACGGCCTGAGCGGGGGGCTCCTGCTCGTCGTCGAGGGCGTCCGCGACGCGGCGCGAGCGGTGCTCACCGGGCTCCGGCCGGACGCCGGGGCCACTGCTGCGGTGGAGGACGGCGAGGGCGGCCGCAAGATGGCAACGGCAGCGGTGCTCGCCATCTTCGAGATCGCCGAGCGGATGGCCGGCGACCCGGGTCGGGATGTCCTCTGGAGCGCGGGGGACGAGCCGGGAGCGGCGCCGACCCGGCTGCTGGCCGCCCCGCTCGACGTCGCGGGCCTGGTCCGGAACGGTCTGGTGCGCGGGCGGACGGTGGTGCTCACCTCGGCAACGCTCTCGCTCGGCGGCAGCTTCGTCCCGCTGGCGCGGGCGGTGGGGCTGCGGCCCGACGAGCAGGTGGCCGGCGACGAGCAGGTGGCCGGCGACGAGCGGGTGGCCGACGGCGAGGCTGCCAAGGAGGCGATGCCACCGGCGGTGGAGGTCGAGGGCGAACCCGACCGAGCCGGACGGTCACCCCGGGCGCCGGTGGACCCTGAGCCGGCAGAGGCCGACCAGGCGTGGCGCGGCATCGACGTGGGCAGCCCGTTCGACCATCGCACGCATGGCATCCTCTACGTCGCCCATCGCCTTCCGCCACCGGGACGCGAGCCGGCGACGGCGGCGCAGCTCGACGAGATCGCCGAGCTCGTCACGGCGGCCGGCGGGGCCACTCTCGGCCTGTTCTCCTCGCGACGGGCAGCGATGGTCGCAGCCGAGGCGATGCGTTCGCGTCTTGACGTCCCGGTGCTCTGCCAAGGGGACGACGTGGTGCCGACCCTGGTCCGTCAGTTCGTGCAGGACGACGCCACCTGCCTGTTCGGGACCCTCTCGCTCTGGCAGGGGGTTGACGTGCCGGGCGCGGCGTGCCGCCTGGTCCTGATCGACCGGATCCCGTTCCCGCGTCCCGACGACCCGGTGCGCTCCGCGCGCACCGAAGCCGTCGAGGCGGCGGGAGGCAACGGCTTCATGGCCGTCTCGGCGGCGCATGCCGCCCTCCTGCTGGCCCAGGGGTCCGGCCGCCTGCTGCGCACCGAGACCGACCGGGGAGTGGTGGCAGTCCTCGATCCCCGGCTGGTCACCGCCAGGTACGGCACGTACCTGATGCGCAGCATGCCGCCGTTCTGGCGCACGACCGACCGTGACGTGGTGGTGCAGGCGCTCCGGCGCCTGGCGGCGGGTGGCGGGGACGGCGGGGCCGACACCGACGCGGAGGATGACCTCGAAGCCCGGGCGGACGCCGGGGACGCCCTGCACGACTGAGGATCGCAGTCGGGACTAAGGTCCTACTCGGTGGCGCACGGCCGACGACCGATGAAGGGGCGCGTGTGGAGACGACCGAACGGTCCCGGCAGGGCGGCCCGGACGACGGCGACGGGTCGGCCCCCGCCCGGCGCGGCACCAAGCTGGCGGTGGTGGGGGCGGGCAGCGTCGGCAGCACGCTGGCCTACGCGGCACTGATGCGCGGGCGGCTCGTACCGTGGCCCTGTACGACATCGATGCGGCGAAGGTCGAGGCCGAGGTCCTGGACATCGCGCACGGCATCCAGTTCATGCCGGTGGCCGACGTCGTCGGTTCGGACGACGTCGCGGTGTGTGCGGACGCCGACGTCGTCGTGGTGACGGCAGGCGCCAAGCAACGGCCGGGCCAGACGCGGCTCGACCTGGCGGAGGCGACCGTCGCCCTGGTCCGCCGGATCATCCCGGACCTGGTCGCGGTCGCCCCCGACGCCGTCTTCCTGATGGTCACCAATCCGGTCGACATCGTCACCTGCGCGGCGCTGAGGATCTCGGGCCTGCCCTCACGACAGGTCTTCGGGTCCGGGACGGTGCTGGACTCGTCACGGCTGCGCTATCTGCTCGCCCGGCACACGGGCGTGGCCGTGCAGAACATCCACGCCTACATCGCCGGGGAACACGGTGACAGCGAGATCCCGCTCTGGAGCTCGGCCACCATCGGTTCGGTCCCGCTGACCCGTTGGCCGGGGATCACCGGACCCGACGGGTCAGTGACCGGCCGGCTCACCGCGTCGGACCGCGAGCGGATCGCCGGGGAGGTGGTCACGTCCGCGTACCGGATCATCGCCGGCAAGGGTGCGACCAACTATGCCGTCGCCCTGGCCGGATCGCGGATCATCGAGGCGGTACTCGGTGACGAGGGGCGCGTGCTCCCGGTCTCGTCGTTGTTGGAGGGGCACCTCGGGATCGACGGCGTGTGCCTGTCGGTACCCGTGTGCCTGTCGGTACCGTCGGTGGTCGGCCGCGAAGGCGTTCGGACGCGACTGGAGGTCAGCATGTCCGACACCGAGCTGGCCGGTCTGCGCCGGTCCGCCGAAGCGTTGGGGGCGGTTGCCCGCCAACTGGGGCTGTAACGCCCCGGGTTCACCGGGGCCGGCGTCGAGAGCGGGTCACAGGCTGCGCAGGACGCTGACCACCCGACCGAGGACGACGGCGTCGTCCGCCGGGATGGGGGCGTACGCGGCGTTCTGGGGAAGCAGCAGCACGTGTCCGTCGGCCCGGCGCAGGGTCTTCACGGTCGCCTCGCCGTCGATCATGGCCGCGACGATCTCGCCGTTCTCGGCGACCGGCTGTCGGCGGACGACCACCCAGTCGCCGTCGCAGATCGCCGCCTCGATCATCGAGTCCCCGACGACTCGCAGCAGGAACAGCTCGCCCTCGCCGACGAGCTGCCGGGGGAGCGGGAAGACGTCCTCGACCACCTGGTCGGCGAGGATCGGGCCACCGGCCGCGATCCGGCCGACGAGCGGAACGTACGCGGGGAGCGGCGCGCCGTCCCCCGGCGCCATCTGGTCCTCGCCGAAGCGGGAACCGAGCGCGTGGATGCTCCGCGAGTCGTCAGGGTGCACGACCTCGATCGCGCGGGGCCGGTTGGGGTCGCGACGCAAGTAGCCCTTGCGCTCGAGCACCGTCAGCTGGTGCTTCACGGACGACGGGCTGGTCAGGCCGACCGCCTCACCGATCTCCCGCATGCTCGGCGGGTAGCCGCGCTGCTCGACGCTGGACCGGATGGTGTCAAGGACGAGCCGTTGCCGCGGGGTCAGTGCGTCCCCGCCGGCGCGGGAGCTGATCGAGTGCACCGAGGCCAGGTGCTCGTCCGGGGGGAGCTGGCCCGACGGCGGGGTGGGTGTCACGGTGGCCTCCGATCGCTGCCCCACGTGCGTGTCAGTGGCACGTGGTGGTCTGTCGTCATGTCCCACCTTAGGGGCGGCGCCGTTCCGGATCAAACATCTGTTCGAGCGTGTCTCGACAGTTGTCGGCGCGGCGTGGTAGACATCGTACAGGCGTTCTACGTACACACGTTCGACGCCGACCCTACCCGAAGAGGGTGGGACCCGGTGGTGAAGGAGGCAGTCATGAGCGGACTTGTGGAAGAGCCCGGTGGGTCGGTCATCCAGCTGCGTCCGGCGCAGGCCCGCACTCGTCCGGCCACCGACAACGCTGCTGGCCTTCGCCTGACCAGGCGGGGGCGGTTCGTCGTGGTCGTCATCGCCACCCTGGTCGGGCTGTTCGGCGTGTTCGCCTCGCAGCGTGCCGTAGCGGGCGAACCCGGGAGTGCGGTCGCTGTGAACCCTCGGACGGTCGTGGCCGGCGAGACCCTGTGGGACATCGCCAGCAGCCAGGCGGCACCCGGGCAGGACGTGCGCGAGGTCATCGACGCGCTCGTCGAGCTCAACTCTCTGAGCGGCAGCGACCTGCAGGCCGGGCAGGAGCTGCTGGTCCCCGCACCCTGACGGGCTCCTTGCACCCGGGTGGGGCGCTGCGTAGCGTGAGCCCGGCCCGCTCGGCACCATCCGGAGGGCCACCGCCCGCCGCCGAGGCGCCGGTGCCGAGGGGAAGGCCCACCCGTGCACTGTCCGTTCTGCCGGCACGGCGACTCGCGTGTCGTGGACTCCCGCACCTCCGACGACGGCGCCTCGATCCGGCGTCGGCGCCAGTGCCCCGAGTGCCACCGCCGATTCACCACCATCGAGACCGCAAGCCTGTCGGTCGTCAAGCGATCCGGGCTGGTGGAGCCGTTCAGCCGGGAGAAGATCGTCACCGGTGTGCGCAAGGCGTGCCAGGGGCGGCCGGTGAGCGAGGACGACCTGGCTCTGCTGGCCCAGCGTGTGGAGGAGGCGCTGCGCAGCACCGGCAGCGCCGAGCTGGATGCGCACGAGATCGGCCTGGCGATCCTGGGCCCGCTCCGCGACCTCGACGAGGTGGCGTACCTGCGGTTCGCCAGCGTCTACCAGGCCTTCGAGTCCCTCGACGACTTCGAGGCGGCCATCACGGCGCTGCGGATGAAGCGTGCCGCCGACGACGCAATGGAGACGGGCGCAACAGCGGTGGTCAGCCCCGGCTGAGGATGTCCTCGCGCACCACGCGGCGCAGCACCTTGCCGATCTGGGACCGGGGCAACTCGGTCAGGACCACCAGGTCGCGCGGGAAGGCGTAGCGCGCCAGCCGCTCCTCGCTCCACGCACGCACAGCGGAGAGCTCGATCTTCGTCACGCCCTCGGCCAGCACGATCGCCGCGACCACCTTCTCGCCGAGGTCCCCGCCCGGCACGCCGACCACCGCGACGTCCTTGATCCCCGGCATGCCGCGGAGCTGCTCCTCCACCTGGGACGGGTAGACGTTGAAGCCACCCGTGATGATGACCTCCTTGATGCGGTCGACCAGGCGTGCGAATCCGCCGTCCTCAACGACCACGATGTCGCCGGTGCGCAGCCAGGTCCGCCCCTGGAGCTCGATCAGCACCTGGCTGGTCTCCTCAGGCCGTTCCCAGTACCCGTCGAAGACCTGCGGCCCGCTGACCAACAGTTCGCCCTGCTCACCAACGGGGACCTCCACCGTCGGGTTGTCGGGGTCGACGACCAGCATGTAGGTCGAGGGGAAGGGGATCCCGAGAAGACCGGGCCGCCGGGCCGCCGTCATCGGGTTGCCCAACACGATCGGGGAGGTCTCGGTGAGGCCGTAGCCCTCCACGAGCAGGCCACCCGTGATGTCCTCCCACGCACGTGCGGTCTCGATCGGCAGGCTCATCGCGCCTGAGATGGACTGCTTGATGCTGGTCAGGTCGACGCCCTGCTCGCGCGCGGCCGCGGCCAGCCGCTCGAACATCGGCGGAACACCAGGGAAGAAGGTTGCCGGTCGACGGCGCTGGGCTTCGAGGACCTGCTGGACGTCGAACCGCGGGAAGATCATGACGGTCGCCGCGAGCTGGATCGAGTAGGTCAGGAACAGGGTCAACCCGAACGCGTGGAAGAAGGGCAGGGCCGCGATGACGGTCTCCTCGGCATCCCGGTGCTGGGTCCATGCGATGCTCTCTACCGCATCGCTCACCAGGTGCCGGTGACGCAGAACCGCACCCTTGGGTGTGCCGGTGGTGCCACCGGTGTACTGCAGCACGGCGATGTCGTCCGAGGATGGGCCGGGGTGGTCGACGGGCAGCAGCCGCGGCGCCTGGACCAGCTTCGCCCAGCGCAGGACGCCGGCATCCCGGCGGACCCGGCTGCGCATGGACGCCCGCACGCGTCGGGCCGCGCGCACCGGCAGATGGAGGGCGGCGCGCTTGATGGCGGGCAGGTCACGGCTCATGTCAACGACGATCACGGTCCGCAGGGCGGTGCGGTCGCGGATGCTCAGCACGGCGGCCGTCGCCTTCTCCCAGACGATGACAGTGGTCGCGCCGCTGTCCGACAGCTGGTGCGCGAACTCCTCGGCGGTGTAGGTCGGGTTGTGCTCGACGACGATGGCGCCGAGGCGGAGCACCGCATAGAACGCCACCACGTGACTGGAGCAGTTGGGCAGCACGATCCCGACCCGGTCTCCAGGTCGCACGCCCACCTCGCGCAGCGCCTCGGCGGCCCGGGCGACCTGTCGGGCGAGCGAGCCGTACGTCGTGACCGCTCCCATGAAGTCCAGCGCGACGCGCGCCGGATGCTCGGCTGCAGCACGATCCAGCGCTGCGGTGACCGGCTCGGGCGGCACATCCACATCGGCGGGGACACCAGGAGCGTAGGAGTCGAGCCACGGGCGGTTCACTCCCCAAAGATAACCTACGTGAGCGTAAGTTACTCGTCCGCTGCCCGGCCCTCGATGGCACTCCGGGTGTGATTTCGCCCGCATCGGCGGGTGGCCGCGCCACGCGGGATGTGTTGGCCGGTGGCCGCGACGTGGCGCAGACTGTTGATCGAACGCCGCCGACGTCGCGGCAGCGACGGAGGGAATGGACATGAGCGCCGAGAAGGATGTCGCACCCGAGGTGCCCGAAGACGCGAAGGCCCGTTTTCGTGCGGCCCTTGACCGCAAGCAGCAGGCTGCCCACCGTTCCGAGGAGGCCCGCCGGGCTCCCGGCGGCGTCCAGGGCTCGGAGGTCACCGGGAGCCGTCGGACCTTCCGGCGCAAGACCGGCTGAGCAGGCCGGGCGCCGAGCGGGGCGCCGTCCGGCTGAAGACGGTGCGGGTACCTAGGACAGCACCCGCAGCCGGATCGTCTGCGGCATCGTCTCCAGCACCTCCAGCACGTCAGGTGTCAGTTCCGCGCCGATGTCCGTCACCACGTAGCCGAGCTCACCGCGGGTGGACAGCAGCTGCGCCTCGATGTTGACGCCGTTCTCGGCGAGCGTCCGGTTGATCCCTGCCAGGACGCCGGGTGTGTTCTGGTGCAGGTGCGCCAGGCGGTGCACACCCGTCCGGGCGTCCAGCGCGAGGTTCGGCAGGTTCACGCTGAGCGTCGTCGAGCCGGTCGCCAGGTAGTCGCGCAGCTTGTTCGCAACGAACTGACCGATCGACTCCTGCGCCTCCTCGGTCGACCCACCGATGTGCGGGGTGAGGATGACGTTGGGCAGCCCGCGAAGGTCGGACTCGAACGGGTCGCCGCGGCGCTTCGGCTCGTTCGGGAACACGTCTACCGCGGCACCGCCAATGTGACCGTCGAGGACCGTCTCGCGCAGCGCGGCGTAGTCGACAACGAAGCCACGCGAGAGGTTGAGGAACATCGCGCCCGGGCGCATCCGGGCGAACTGAGCGGCGCCGAACAGCCCGGCGTTGCCCGGCCGGCCGTCCACGTGCAGGGTGACCACGTCGGCCATCTCGAGGAGCTCGTTCATGCTGGTGAGCCGCCGGGCGTTGCCAAGGGCGAGCCGCTCGGCGGTGTCGTAGAACACCACCGACATGCCCAGTGCCTCGGCGAGCACCGAGAGCTGCGTGCCGATGTTGCCGTAGCCGACGATGCCCAGCACCCGGCCGCGCACCTCGTGGGCGCCGTCGGCGGACTTGTCCCAGATCCCGGCGTGCAGGGCTTTGTCCCGGTCCGTGAGCCGTCGCATCAGGGCGATCACCTCGGCCAGGGCGATCTCGACCACCGAGCGGGTGTTGGAGAACGGTGCGTTGAAGACCGCGACGCCACGCTGGGCCGCTGCCCGCAGGTCGATCTGGTTGGTGCCGATGCAGAAGGCGCCGATCGCCCGGAGATCGGTGGCCTGCGCCAGGACCCGCTCGGTCACCTGGGTCTTGGATCGGAGGCCCAGCAGCTGCACGCCGTCGAGGGCGGAGATCAGCTCGTCCTCGTCGAGCGCGCCGGATCGAGCCAGCACCTCGGCGCCGTCGGCGCGCAGGATCGTGGTGGCCAGGGGGTGAAGGTTCTCCAGCAAGAGGGCGCGCAGCACGGACCCATGGTGGCCCAGCCGGGGCCGCGGAGAGAAACCCGACCGGCTGGCGGACGGTGGCCGGCGCCGGCCGCGAGCGGGCCGTCCCGCCGGCGCCGAGCGGTTGGGTGCCCGACGGCATGCGCGGGGCGGCGCCGGGCGCTCCGACGGGAGACACTGGTCAGCGTGGACGGTGACGACTGGCGGGCACAGCGCCGTGCGGAGCGAGTGCTCCGCCGGACAGACCCGGGCGTCCGGCGGCGCTCCGGGCGCGGCCCCGGTGCGCTCGTCGGACTGCTGGCCGTCGTCGCCGTCATGGCGTTCGCCGGGGTGGCCATCGTCGGCAGCGACGGGGACGTGGGCGCCCGGCTGCGCCCGCGCGCGTACGTCGAGGTGGACGGGCAGCCGGTTGCCGTCCCGCGCCCGGATGCATCCGAAGGCCGCCTGCTCCCGGCGGTGGCTGTCACCACCGAGGGCGCCTATGCCTTCCTGCACACCGACGACGACGGCGCGCCGATCGGGTACGACCCGTGCCGCCCGATCCGTTTCGTCGTGCGGCCGGACGGCATGCCGCCGTCCGGCCAGGCGCTGCTGGACGAGGCGATGGCGGGGGTGTCGGCGGCCAGCGGACTCGTGTTCGAGTATGCGGGCACGACGGACGAGGCCCCGGCGGTGGATCGCACGCTGATCCAGCCTGACCGGTACGGCGAGGGCTGGGCGCCGGTGCTGATCGCGTGGTCGGACGAGTCGCAGATGCCCGAGCTCGCCGGTGAGGTGGCCGGGCTCGGTGGCTCGGCGGCCGTGCCCGGTGCGTCGGGTCAGGGCTCGTGGCTGGCGGGCGGTCGCGTGGTCCTCGACACCGCCGACGTCCTGGTGATGCTCGCGCGCCCGGACGGCCATCAGCAGGCGCGGGTCATCGTGATGCACGAGCTGGCGCACGTGCTCGGCCTTGACCACGTGCCGGACCCGGACGAGCTGATGAACCCGATGAGCTCGAACCGTACGAACCTGGGCCCGGGGGACCTCCAGGGGCTCGCCCTGGTCGGTCAGGTTGCCTGCGAGGGGTGAGTCACTCGGTCAGGCCCGCGGGCAACGCGCCCGAGGCCAGCACGCGCAGGGCGCGGGTGGGTCGGGTCATCGCAACGTAGAGGTCCCCGGCCGCGGCGCGCGCGACCTCCGACGGCTCCACCAGCACGACGACGTCGAACTCCAGGCCCTTGCTGGCCCGCGGCGACATCACCGCCAGGCGCGCATCCAGCATCGATCCCGAACCGGTCGGGCGCAGCGCGTGCCCGACCGCGGAGCGCGAGAGCAGGTGCCGCAGTGCGTCCACCCGCTCGGTAGCCGCGATGACGGCCACCCGACCGCCCTCGTCGATCGCTCCGCCAGCGTCGCTGGCGGTCAGCGTGGCGAGGGCTTCCTCGGCCTCCGCCGCCACCGCCTCCTCCAGCCGGTTCACCCGGCGGACCGCGATGGAGCCGGGGACCTCCCGCGCGGAGGTCAGTGCGGTGACCGGCAGTCCGGCCGCGACGGCGACCCGTTGGGCGGCATCCGCGACCGCGGCCGGCGTCCGGTAGTTCACCGTCAGCTCCGACAACCGCCACGACCCCTTGAGCACCGGGTCCAGCATCCGCTGCCAGGACCGTGCGCCGGCCGCTGTCGAGGTCTGCGCGACGTCTCCGGCGATCGTCATCGACCGGGTAGGGCAGCGGCGCAGGAGCATCCGCCAGGCCATCGCGGAGAGCTCCTGGGCCTCGTCGACCACGATGTGCCCGTACGTCCAGGCGCGGTCGGTCGCCGCCCGCTCGGCAGTGGTCAGCGATGGCCCGGAGTGGGCGAACCGGTCGGCCAGCAGCTCGGCGCTGACCAGGCCAGCCGTGCCGGACGTCGTGAGCACCTGCCGGGCGTACTCGACGTCGGCCACTCGGCGCTGGGTCTCCTGAGCGGCCTCCGCCCGGGCGGCCTGGTCGTCCTCGCCGAGCAGCTCGGCGGCCTCGTCCAGCAGGGGTACGTCGGCGGGCGTCCACGCCGCACCGGCTCCCCGGTGCAGCGCCGCCCGCTCAGCAGCGGACAGCTCGGGTGCTGCCGCTCGCAGCCGGTCCGGCCGCGTGAGCAGACCCTCGAGGAGGCGTTGCGGTGTGAGCGGCATCCAGGCGAGGTTCAGTGCGATCCGGACCACGCGGGTGGTGCGCAGCTCCTCGACCACCTCGGCCTGCTCGTCCGGCGGCAGCGGGAACGCGAGCTGCGCGGAGTACTGCGCCGCGAGACGGGTGAGCATGTCCCGGACGAACGTCACCCGGGCCAGGTTGTGCGGTCGGCCGGTCCGCCGCGCCCGTGCGATCGCGTCCGCGGCGTCCTGCGGCTCGATGCGCACGACGTGGCCCTCGACGGTCACCTGCCGCACCTCCTCCGGGGCACGCTGGCGCAGCCGGACGGCCCGTGCGAGCACCTGCGGCCAGATTGCCCGCCCCTTGATCTCGGCGACCTCGTCCGGTTCGGTGCCGTCGGCCACCACACCCGGGTAGAGGTCGGCGATGGTCGCGGTGACCACCCCGGTCTCACCGAGGGAGGGGAGCACCTGGTCGATGTAGCGCAGGAACGTGCGGCTGGGACCGACGAGCAGGACGCCGGAGCGTTCCAGGATCCGGCGGTGGGCGTAGAGCAGGTAGGCGGCGCGGTGCAGGGCGACGGCCGTCTTGCCGGTGCCCGGTCCGCCTTGGACCACGAGGGCGCCGGCGAGGGCGGAGCGGATGACGGCGTCCTGCTCGGCCTGGATCGTCGCGACGATGTCGCCCATCCGGCCCGTGCGGCCGGCAGCCAGGGTGGCGAGCAGTGCGCCCTCCCCGGACAGGGTCGACGGGTGCGCCACTCCCGACCCGACGGCGTCCAGGTCCAGCACCTCGTCCTCGACGCCGGTGACCCGCCGACCGCGGCTGACCAGGTGCCGACGCCGGACCACGCCTTCCGGCTGGGCCGCCGTCGCGCGGTAGAAGGCCTGGGCCGCGGGGGCGCGCCAGTCCGTGAGCAGCACCGTGTGGTCCGGCTCGGTGAGCCCGATGCGACCGATGTACCGGGTGGTCCCGTCGGTCAGGTCGAGCCGGCCGAAGGTCAGGCGTTGCTCGACGGCGTCCAGCTGGGCCTGACGGTCCTCGTACAGGGTGGCGAAGGCATCCCGCTCGGACCGGTTCTGCGGTGACCCGGAGGGGCCGCTCCTGCGGACCCGTCGGAGCCGCTCGGCCGTCTGGGCGCGCAGGGTGTCCAGACGCTCGTACCGGCGGTCAACGGCTGACTGCTCCTCGCGGAGCTGCTCCTGCCTGGCCACTGGGTCCCTTCCGTCCGGACGTCGCGCGCGGCCGGGTCGTCCATTATCCGTCATCCGGCGGGCCGCGGAGGGCGCTTCGAGCGCGCGGGTGCGCTCGCCGGGCGCTGGGCCCGGCCCGCTGAGGAGGTCGAGGGCTGCGCTCGAAGATCATGACGAGCACCCGGAGATGCCGGACAATAGGATCAGCCACCGACGGCGAGAGGCGGCACGTGCCCTACCACGAGACCCATCTGAGACCGATCTCGGTGCTGCTCGTCGAGGACGACGACGGCGACGCCCTGCTGGTCAGCGAGCTGTTCGCGGACTCGGGGGTTCCGGTGGACCTGCGCCGGGCGAAGAACCTCGACGACGCGCGGTCCCAGCTCGACGTCTCGTGCGTCCTGCTCGACCTGGGCTTGCCAGGGGTGACCGGGCTCGAGGCGCTCGCGGTCCTGCTCCGGGCGCCCCATGTGCCTGCCGTCGTGGTGCTCACCGGCCTCGCCGGGACCGGACTGGGGCTGCAGGCGGTCGCTGCGGGCGCGCAGGACTACCTGGTCAAGGGCGAGGTCGGCCCGGAGCTGCTGATCCGTTCCGTGCTGTACGCGATCCAGCGCCGTCTGGCGGAGCGCCAGGAACGCGAGCTGTACCGGGCGGAGCTGCGCGAGTACGAGACCACCCGGCTCGAGCGCGCCCTGCTGCCCCGCCCGCTCCTCGGCGAGGAGCGTCTGGAGGTCCTGGTCGGCTACCGCTCGGGGCGGGACGGGCTGCTGGGCGGGGACTTCTATGACGTGGTGGCGCGCGAGGACGGCTCGATCGCCGCCGTGGTGGGCGACGTCGCCGGGCATGGGCCGGACGAGGCAGCACTCGGCGCGACCCTGCGTACCGCGTGGCGGACGGGCGTCCTGGCCGGGCTCCCGGCGGACAAGGTGCTGGAGGTGGTGGAGCGCGTGCTCGTCGCCGAGCGGGACCGGTCAGAGACCTTCACGACGCTCGTGATGGCCGAGGTGGCGAGCGACCGACGGGCGATGGACCTGTACCTCTGCGGGCACCCGGCACCCTTCCTGCTCGGTGTGCCGACCGTCGTCCTGCCGGCGACGAACCGCGGGCGGGCCCTCGGCATCCCGGTGTCCGGCGCGTGGCGGCCGGAGCGCGTCGCGTTGACCGACGGCTGGCGGGTGGCGATGTTCACCGACGGGCTGATCGAGGCGACGGTGGCCGGCGGCCCGGATCGCCTGGGTCAGGAAGGCCTGCGGGCGATCGTGGAGGACCAGGTGCGACGCGACGGCAGGGCAGGCGCCCGCTCGGCGCTCGTCGAACGGGTGCTGGAGGCGGTCCGGGCGCTGCACGGGGGCGACCTCGCCGACGACGCCGCTCTTGTCGTGCTCGGTTCGCCCGTCGGGGGGGCAGCGTGAGCGGGGTCGTCGAGAGCACCGCGACGGCGGGTCGTCGGCCCACGGTGCGGCCCGGCTCCCTTCGCGCCGGGCTTCGGGTCGCCCTGGTCACCGGCGGTGCCCTGCTGGGCCTGGTCGCGGCGCTCGCGGCGACCGCCCTGGTGATCCTGCGGGACCGTCAGCACGCGATCATCGACGTGTACTTCGCGGCGATGACCGAGGCGGACACCGGCCACACCGCCCTGCTGGACGCGGAGGCGGCAGTGCGGGCGTACGCCGTGACCGGCAACCCCGTCTCGCTGGAGGCGCTGGAGCGGATCACCGGTCAGAGCGCGGCGAACACCGACCCGTCCGGCGCCGAGACACTCCTGATCGCCGAGCTCGACAAGGACGACCCCGCTCTCGTCGCCCGTCAGGCGGCGGTCGAGGCCGTCGCCACGTGGTTCGCGGACTTCGCCCAGCCGCTCCTTGACACCGTCGAGGCCGAGGGTCCGGGCTTCGTCAGCGATGCCGAGATCGTCGCTGGGCAGCAGCAGTTCGCCCAGGCGGAGGCGCTCGTCGAGCGCTACTCGGAGCTGCTCCGGGCCGAGCGGGCGTCCGCCGTCGCCGAGCTGCGCACCTGGCTCGAAGTGATGACCGGGGCCTTCGCGGTGCTGGCACTCAGCGTGATCGGGATGGGCGTTCTGCTGTGGGTCCTCATGCGCCGCTGGGTGACCGACCCGCTGATGGAGCTCGCCGCGGATGCGCGCCGCGTTGCGGGCGGTGAGGTGCGCCACAGTGTGGACGAGACCGGTCCTGGCGAGGTGGGCGCCCTGGCGCGCGACGTCGAGCACATGCGTGCCCGGCTGGTGGTCCTGCTGGACGAGGCGTCGGACGCCCGGGCCCAGATCGAGGCGTCGCACCTGGTGCTCGAGGAGCAGACGGAGGAGCTGCGGCGGTCCAACAGCGACCTGGAGCAGTTCGCCTACGTCGCCTCGCACGACCTCCAGGAACCGTTGCGGAAGGTGGCGAGCTTCACCCAGCTGCTCGCCAGCCGCTACGCCGGGCAGCTGGACGAGCGTGCGGACCAGTACATCGGGTTCGCCGTCGACGGCGCCAAGCGGATGCAGCACCTGATCAACGACCTGCTGGGCTTCTCCCGGGTCGGCCGGATCGGCTCGGAGGGGACCGATGTCGACCTGGACGCCACGCTGCGGCGGGTGCTGGCCGACCTGCAGCCGGTGATCGACGAGACCGGGGCCGAGGTCGAGGTCGGTGACCTGCCGGTGGTGCGCGGGGAGAAGCTGCTCCTTGCCCAGCTTCTGGCGAACCTGGTCGGCAACGCCCTGAAGTTCCGGCACCCCGACCGTGCGCCCGTCGTGCGGGTCGACGCTCGCCGGGTCGGAGCACTTTGGGAGCTGGTCTGCCAGGACAACGGGATCGGCATCGACCCGGATCATGCCGAACGGGTGTTCGTGATCTTCCAGCGGCTGCACGCCAAGGAGATCTATGACGGCACGGGGATCGGGCTGGCCTTGTGCAAGAAGATCGTCGAGTACCACGGTGGCACCATCTGGATCGACACGGCAGTCACGGAGGGCGCCGCCGTCCGATGGACGCTCCCGGCCGACGCCGCAACGGTGCTGCCCGTCGATGGCCTGGATGCTGCCTCCGGCGGCAGTGAGGAGGATGCGTGATGCGTGACGTCAAGGCGATCGATGTCCTGCTGGTCGAGGACGACCCGGGAGATGTGCTGATGACCCGGGAGGCGTTCAAGGACAACAAGCTCGCGAACCGGCTGTCTGTCGTGCCCGACGGAATCGACGCGATGGCTTTCCTGCGCAAGGAGGACCAGTACGCGGGTTCCCCGACACCTGACCTGGTGCTGCTGGACCTGAACCTGCCCCGGATGGACGGGCGCGAGGTGCTGGCCGCGATGAAGTCCGATCCGGAGCTGCGGCGCATCCCGGTGGTGGTGCTGACCACGTCCGAGGCGGAGGAGGACGTGCTGCGCAGCTACTCGCTGCATGCCAACGCCTACGTGACCAAGCCGGTGGACTTCCATCGCTTCATCGAGGTGGTCCGCCAGATCGACGACTTCTTCGTCACAGTGGTGCGGTTGCCGGGCCACTGACCGGAATCCTTCGGGGGACCTCGGCGTTGACCCCGACAGAGAGACCGGAAGGAGGGCGGACGATGGCCGACCCGCGTGAGTTCTACACCGTCGAGGAGGACCTCGCCGCCGAGCTGGTGGCGCTGACCGGAGACGGCGACGGACCGGCGCTGCTGCACGTGCTGCGCGGGTTCATCGACGCCGGCGGTGCCGGCGAGCTGACCGGGGAGCACCTGGTCGACCGGTTCGAGACGCGTCGGCTGGTGACCTTCGACATCGACCAGCTCCTGGACTACCGGGCCCGCCGCCCGGCCATGACCTTCGACGTCTCCCGCTGGCGTGACTACGACGAGCCACAGCTCGTGGTGGACCTGGCCCACGACGCGGAGGGCACCGCGTTCCTGCTGATGCACGGGCTGGAGCCGGACGTGCAGTGGGAGCGGTTCGCAGCAGCCGTGCGCCAGCTCGTCGAGCGCTTCTCGGTCCCGCTGACCGTCGGGGTGAACGGGATCCCGATGGGCGTCCCGCACACCCGCCCGCTGGGCGTCACGACGCACGGGACGCGCCCGGAGCTGGTGGGCGCGCCGGGTTGGTTCGGGACGGTCCAGGTGCCCGCATCGGTCGGCGCGATGCTTGAGTACCGGCTCGGCCGGTGGGGGCACGACGCCGTCGGAGTTGCGGTCCATGTACCGCACTACCTTGCGCAGGCCGGATTCCCGCCGGCCTCGATGGCCGCCCTGGAGCGCGTCGAGCAGGTGACCGGGCTGGCCCTTGACTCCGACACCCTCGAACCGGCCGCCCGCGCGGCGCTCGAGGCAGTCGAGCGGCAGGTCATCGCCTCGGACGAGGCGGCAGCCGTCGTGCGCGCCCTGGAGGAGCAGTACGACACCCTGTCCCGCACGCTCGGGCGCACGAGCCTGCTCGGGGAGGCCGTCGACCTGCCGACCGCAGACGAGATCGGTGCGGAGCTCGAGCGCTTCCTGGCCCAGCAGCACGGACCCGACGGCGGGTGACCTCCGGCCCGCGGCCGGGGCTGCGGCGCGGATACCGTGACCGCGTGAAGACGCTGCGGGCGATGAGAGGGCGCGGGGACGCCAGTCCGACCGCTGCGGTGCCCGGTCGGGTCTCGTCCTACGCCCTGGCCGGACTTCCGAAGATGATGGGCACATGATCAGCCGTTTTTGGGCGTTGACGTGCGCAAACGTCGTGGAGGCAGATTGGGGTCGTGTTACTACACGACGCGCCGTTGGCGGGGGGCCTGGGTCAGTCGGTCGAGACGGTGAAGTCGAAGAACCGGGGTGGTTCGGGCAGTTTCAGGGCGGACAGGATGGTCTTCTGCCTGGGTGTGGTGATCGAGCGTTGGGCGACTTGCCCGTCGGGGGTGGCCAGGGTGACCAGGTGCATGCGGTCCAGTTC
>JBBRCL010000052.1:0-19219 GCA_038204895.1 Actinomycetales bacterium
CGACACGCCGTGAAGCAACGAAAGAAATACTACGAGATACGTCCAGTCATCTCACCGGCGATACACCAAACAACTACCCGACTCTTAATGCATCCAATGCAATCTCACACGGAAGCCGTCAGACAACCTGACCAGTTACGCGGCAGGATGGGGGGATGGAGCGAGCAAGGGGTGCCATGCAGCGGTACCGGGTGATGGCGTGGATCACCGGCACGATGCTGCTGCTGCTGACCACGGAGGTGGTCCTGAAGTACGGCTTCCACGCGGGCGGGGTGGACGCCGACGGCGCACCCCTGCCGGTGATCGGCGTGTGGGTGGCGATGACGCACGGGTTCGTCTACGTGGTGTACCTGGTCACCGTTGTCGACCTGTGGGGGAAGATGCGCTGGGGCCTCGGCCGTCTGGTGACCATGGCGGCGGCCGGCGTCGTGCCCGTGATGTCGTTCGTGATGGAGCGCCGCGTGCACCGGGACGCCGAGGCGGTTCTCACTGGACTCCCCGCGTGACCGACACCCTGCCGAGCGCCGGCCCCGTCCTGGTCGTCGACTTCGGCGCCCAGTACGCCCAGCTGATCGCCCGGCGCGTCCGTGAGGCGCACGTGTACTCCGAGATCGTCCCGCACACCTGGACGGTCGAGCAGATCCTGGCCCGCCGCCCGTCAGCGGTGATCCTCTCCGGTGGCCCGGCGAGCATCTACGTGCCGGGTGCGCCGACGGTCGACCGGGCGCTGTTCGAGGCCGGCGTACCCGTGCTGGGCATCTGCTACGGCTTCCAGGCGATGGCGCATGCGCTGGGTGGCACCGTCGACGCCGGCGCGACCGGCGAGTACGGCGGCACGACGGTGTCCGTCCAGGACCCGGGTGTGCTGCTCACCGGCTCACCGACGGAGCAGTCGGTCTGGATGAGCCACGGCGTCGCGGTGCAGGAGGCGCCGGCCGGGTTCCATGTGCTGGCCCGCTCGCCCGGTGCCCCGGTGGCGGCGTTCGAGGACCGCGAGCGGCACCTGTACGGCCTGCAGTGGCACCCGGAGGTCAAGCACTCCCCGCTCGGCCAGCACGCCCTGGAGAACTTCCTGTACCGCGGGGCCGGTCTTGCGCCCACCTGGACGGCCGGCAACGTGGTTGCGGAGGGTGTTGCGGCGATCCGGGCCCAGGTCGGGGACGCCCGGGTGATCTGCGGGCTGTCCGGGGGCGTGGACTCCGGGGTGGCCGCGGCCCTGGTGCAGCGTGCCGTCTCAGATCAGCTGACCTGTGTGTTCGTCGACCACGGGCTGCTGCGGTCGGGGGAGCCGGAGCAGGTGGAGAAGGACTTCGTCGCGGCGACCGGGGTGCGGCTGAAGGTGGTCGACGCGCGGGAGCAGTTCCTGTCCGCCCTCGCCGGGGTGAGCGAGCCGGAGGCCAAGCGCAAGATCATCGGACGCGAGTTCATCCGGACGTTCGAGGCCGCCGCGCGCGAGGTGGTGGCGGACAGCGGCGCGCACGGGGAGCAGGTCCGCTTCCTGGTCCAGGGCACCCTCTACCCCGACGTCGTCGAGTCCGGCGGCGGCGAGGGCGCGGCCAACATCAAGTCCCACCACAACGTCGGCGGCCTGCCGGACGACCTGCAGTTCGAGCTGGTCGAGCCGCTGCGCACCCTGTTCAAGGACGAGGTGCGCGCCGTCGGGCTCGAGCTCGGCCTGCCCGAGGCGATCGTCTGGCGCCAGCCGTTCCCCGGACCTGGTCTTGGCATCCGGATCATCGGCGAGGTGACGGCTGAGCGGCTGGAGGTGCTGCGCGCGGCCGATGCCATCGCTCGCGAGGAGCTCACGCTCGCCGGCCTGGACCGGACGATCTGGCAGTGCCCGGTGGTGCTGCTGGCGGACATCCGCTCGGTCGGCGTGCAGGGCGACGGCCGCACCTACGGCCACCCGGTGGTGCTCCGGCCGGTGAGCTCGGAGGATGCGATGACCGCGGACTGGACGCGCGTGCCGTACGAGGTGCTGGCGCGCATCTCGACCCGGATCACCAACGAGGTGCCCGAGGTCAACCGCGTGGTGCTGGACGTGACCAGCAAGCCGCCGGGCACCATCGAGTGGGAGTGAGCCGCCTTCGGCGCACCCGCCGGCCGGGGCTAGCCTGAGCCGGTGCGGATCCTCCACGTGTCGGACTGCTACGCCCCGCGCACGGGCGGCATCGAGACGCAGGTGCGCGACCTGGCCCGCGCCCAAGTGCGCGCGGGCCACGAGGTGCATGTCCTGACCGCCACCCCGGGTCCGCAGGGGCACAGCGGTGTCGAGGACGACGACGGCGTGCAGGTGCACCGGATCGCCGCCCGGCTCCCGTTCGGCCTGCCGGTCAACCCGACTGCGCCGCCCCGGATGCGCGCGCTGGTCGCCGGCCTGACCCCCGACGTCGTGCACGTGCACGCCGGCGTGGTCTCCCCGTTCGCGTACGACGGCGCCCGGGTGGCCCGGCGGGCGGGCGTCCCGTTGTGCATCACCTGGCACTGCATGCTCGACGGCCTGGTGCCCGCGCTGCGGGTGGCCGCCCGGGTTGGGGGCTGGCGTGCTGCACCCGCGGCCCTCTCGGCCGTCAGCGCCGCGGCAGCGGAGCGGGTGCGGGCGGTCTTCGGGGTCCCGGTCGGGGTGCTGCCCAACGGCATGGACCTGGACGAGTGGGTGCCGACACCGTCCGAGCCGACCGACCAGGGGCCCGAGACCACGGTGCGATGCGTTGCGACCATGCGCCTCGCCCCCCGTAAGCGCGGTCCGGCCCTGATCGCGATCGTCGAGGATGCGCTCGCCCAGCTCGAGCCGGGCACCCTCACCCTTGATGTCCTTGGCGACGGCCCGAGCCGTCGGGTGATGGCGCGCCGGGTGCGCCGTCGTGGGCTGGCCGGAGCCGTCACCCTGCACGGGCGGCTCTCCCGCGAGGACGTGCGTGCGGCCTATCGTCACGCCGACGTGTTCATCGCCCCGGCCGTGCTCGAGGCGTTCGGCATCGCCGCCCTTGAGGCCCGGGCGGCCGGCCTGGTGGTGGTCGCCCGACGCGGCACGGGGATCGAGGAGTTCATCACCGACGGGCTGGACGGCCTGCTGGTGGACGACGACGCGGGGATGACCCGGGCGCTGGTGCGCCTCGCGACGGAACCGGGTCTGCTGGCGTCGCTGCGGCGTCACGCCCGGGTGCATCGCCCGGTCCAGGGCTGGCGCAGCACGCTGGCCGCAGCCCAGGCGGAGTACGCCCGCGCGGCGGCCCAGGCCGCGTGAGTCGGACGGTCAACGGGTTGTTCGGGCGCGGCCAGGTGACATAGACCTGGCTAACCCGCGATACTGACCGGAGAAAACTGGGACCAAGGTCTCCCGGACCATCGACCCACACCAGGTGGGCGGGGTCTTGGAAGGCTCATCCCATGAGCTCCCCCACGAGAGCTCCCGGACCGGCGCTACCGGATCCGGAACCCTTGACGTCGTTCCTGGGAAGGGATCGCACTAATGGCCACCGCCACCAACTCCAAGGCTGTCCGGGTGATCGGCATCCTCGCCATCCTCGCCGGCGTCCTGATGATCGTCGCCGGGGGAGTCACCTGGATCACCGTCCGCGGTCAGCTCGTCGCCGAGGACATCACCATTCCCGACGACGCTGCGGCGTTCCAGGGCAACACCGTCAACGGCCCGATCGACGCCTACATCCAGGCCCAGACCATCAACAAGCACGCGTTGAGCGAGACCGACGGCCAGACCTACGCCCAGCTGGACCGCGAGGACCCGGCCCGCGCAACGGTGGCGACCGCATCGTTCCTGCGGACGTCGCTGTTCTCCTCGGTGATCGCCTTCGGCGTCGCCGCCTTCGCTGGCGGCGTCGGCCTGCTCATGATCCTGATGGGCTGGGCCCTGATGAAGCTGGCCCCGGCCCCCGTCGTCGTGGCTCCGGCCACCACGAGGGTCCGCGAGGATCCGGTCGCCTGACCGCATGCGCAGCGACGCGAGGGCCGCACCCCCCAGCCGGGGTGCGGCCCTCGTGGTTTTGCGCAGCCGATGCGCTGCGAGCGGTCAGCTTCGGTGTCGGCGGCTGGTGGCGATCGAGCCGACCAGCAGCAGCACGCCGGCCGCGAAGATCACGATGATCGACGCGAGCTGGGCGTCGAAGGTGACGTCCAGGGCGTAGGCGAGGATCCCGGCGCCGATGGCGGCGATCACCAGGCCCCACACGATCGTGCCCACCCGCACGCCGCGGCGCGGGGTCAGCGGTGCGTGCCCGGGGCCGTTGGCAGCGGTGGGGGTGGCCGGGGTCGCCGGCACTGCGGGTGGCGCCACCGCTGTGGTGGGGGTGGCCATGGTGTCCTCCAGGTGGTTCATGGGTCGTGTGTCGGTTTCACCGGCGTCGAGGTCGATCGACTCCGTGCTGTCCGTCGGGTCCGGCGGCCGGTCGGCGCTCATCGGGACCCCTCGACCACTCGCAGGCTGCCGGCGCCGACGGTGATCTCGAGCTCCACGTCCGGATCCGCGCCGTCCTGGACGGCCGGCGACTCGAAGGTCTCCCAGCCGCCGCCGACGCCCTCGACGACCGTTTCGTCGAGCCAGGCCAGCTCACCGGTCATCACGCGCACCCGGGCCGTGTAGGCGCCGTCCTCGGGCAGGATCACCCGAAGGTCCCCGGCGCCGAGGTGGACCGGGATCGCGACCGCGGAACCGGACGTCGGAAACTCGGTCAGATCAACGGTGACGTTCCCGACCATCACGTTGTAGCCGTGCTCGGCGGTGGCGACGTCCTCGGGAACGAAGGCGCGGTCCCCGATGAACGTGTTGGTCGCGTCCCAGTCGAAGCCGGTCGCGGCAGCGATCGGGGCCCCCACCAGGATCGTCACGATCGCGACGGCACCCAGGCCGCCGCTGTTGCGGCCGAGCGCACCCGCCGTTGCGATGCCGAGTCCGCAGAGCACCACCAGCACGGCAGCGGCCGTCAGGACCACGGGGCCGTCGAAGGCGTCGACCCGCTCGGCATACATCAGGCCGGCCAGCACGAGCAGGCTCAGGGCCACAACGATGCCGACGGCGCGGCTGCCGGGGCCGCCGACCTTTGTCTGCGGCCTCGGGGGCAGGGGGGTCCGGGGACCGATCGGCGGCGTCGGCATCGGGCGCGGCGCACCGTAGAGCGGCCCGGCCGGGACGTGGGCCGGCGCGCCGTACGGGGCGGGGGCGGGTGGTGCGGGGTACATCGTGGTTCCTTCCGGTCGGCGCTGAGCGGCTTCCGGTGGCACCGGTGTGGTCGCAGCGTTGCTGCTGGGGGAGTAGGCGGGGTAGGTCGGGGAGTAGGTCGGGGAGTAGGTCGGGACGTGCGGCGGGACGTGCGGCGGGGAGTACGGCGGGGAGTACGGCGGGGTGATGGGCTGACCCGCACGGGGCAGCGACGGCGTCGGGCCCGGGCCGTGGCGGTTCCTCGAGGCCGTCGAGGCGACCACCGCGATGATCACGACGATCGCGCCGAAGCCGAGCATGCCTGGCCACCAGTCGGAGCTGCTGCCGCCCCAGGTCGTGTACGGCAGCCACCTGTTGGGGAAGGCGAAGCCGGCGAGCAGAAGCGCGAAGCCGCCGATCACAGCCGCGTCGAAGTCGCCGCGGAACAGCTGCTGCAGATGGATCCGGCCGTCGCGCTGCTCGGGAAGGAGCAGCCAGCCGACGCCGTACACGACCAGGCCGAGTCCGCCGAGCAGGGCACTGACGGCGAACAGCCCGCGCACGATCAGCGGGTCGATGCCCATCCGCAGCGCGAGGCCGCCGGACACGCCGCCGATCCAGCGCTCCTCGGTCCGGACGATGCCGGTCCGGCGAACGCTGCTGAAGAAGGAGTCCATCCCGCTCGGCGCGGGCTGGGGCGGGTAGCCCGTCCCGTACCCGGGCCGGCTCCCGACAGGTGGGGTGCTGGCGCCCATCGGTGGGGTGGTGGCGCTCATGGGTGGGGTGCCGGTCGCTCCCGTTGGTGGGGTGCCGGCGGTGTCCGGCGGTGTGGGGCCGGTCGCGGCGGCGGCCGCGTCGGGGGCAGTGGTCTCGTCCATGACAGACATGCTCGCGGGCCGGGCCCGGGCGGGGCATCGGGGGTGGGCCCTGATCCGACCCTGAAACGCACCTGCCACACCCTGAGCCAGCCGGTGACGTCCACCCTGAACTGCACCTGAAACCCGCCCCGGCGGCCCCACCGGGGCCCTCTGACGTGTGACGATGCTCTGCGTGACCACCGAGCGGCTCCCTCTGCGGCGCCCCCGTGGCGGACGATGGATCGGCGGCGTCTGCCGCGGGCTGTCCGCGCACCTCGGCCTGCCTATCGGGGTGATCCGGCTGGTCATGGTGCTCCTGGTGCCGGTCGGGTTCACCGGGCCGCTGCTGTACGTCTGGTTCTGGGTGACAGTGCCGGCCGGGGACCCCGTTCAGGCGGCGATGGATCAGCGGCCGGCGGCACTGTCCCGGCTCGCCCCGCGCCTGCGCGACCCTGCCCGGAAGCTGCCGCTCACCGACATCGGGGTCGGGCTTGTCCTGGTGATCGGGGCGAGCGTGCTGATCGCGGCGCGCAACGGCGCGGACATCACCAGCACGTGGGTGCTCCCGGCGCTGATCATGCTGGCCGGCACCGCCCTTGCCTGGAGCCAGCTCGACGCGATCCAGCGTGACCGGGTCCGCTCGCACACGGGTGGCCGCACCCCGGTGAGCGTGCTGCGGCTGGCCGGCGGGATGGTGCTGGTGGGGCTGGGGATCTTCCTGCTCGTCGGCCGGAACATCCCCCTCGACGACCTGCTGCGGTCCGCGATCGCCGCCCTCGCCGTGCTGATCGGTGCGGCCCTCGTGCTCGCCCCGTGGTGGCTGCGACTGGTCCGCGAGCTGGGTGACGAACGAGCGGCCCGTGCCCGGGAGTCCGAGCGTGCGGACATCGCCGCGCACCTGCACGACGGCGTGCTGCAGACCCTCGCTCTGATCCGGTCGCGGTCCGACAGCGCCGAGGACGTGGCCCGCCTGGCCCGTGCCCAGGAGCGCGAGCTGCGCGAGTGGCTGTACGACGACCGCCGGACGCCCGGCACCTCCGTCGCCACCGACCTGCGCGCCGTCGTGGCCGAGGTGGAGGACCCCCGGGCGGTCGCGGTGGACGTCGTCGTGGTGGGGGACGCCGTGCCGGACGCCGGGACCGAGGCGTTGCTGCAGGCGACCCGCGAAGCCCTGGTGAACGCGGTCACGCACGGCCGGGCCCCGTACTCGCTGTACCTGGAGGTCGTCGAGGACCAGGTCGAGGTGTTCGTCCGCGACCACGGCGACGGGTTCGAGCTGTCCACCGTGCCCACCGACCGGTTCGGCGTGCGAGAGTCCATCATCGGGCGGGTGGTGCGCCGTGGCGGGACCGCGACGGTGCAGAGCCGCCCCGGCCGGGGCACCGAGGTACACCTGTGCCTGCCGCGGGTGTCGGAGGGAGAACGATGACCAACATCGACGTGGTGCTCGTCGACGACCATCTGATGTTCCGCGCGGGTGTGCGCGCCTCCCTCGATGACTCGGTGAACGTGCTGGGCGAGGCGGACGACGTCGACGCCGCAATCGTTCTGGTCCGGTCGCTGCAGCCGCCGGTGGTGGTGCTCGACGTGCACCTGCCGGGGGGCATGGGCGGTGGGGGCGTTGAGGTGATCACGGCGTGCACCGACCTGCTCGGGACCGTGCGCTTCCTCGCCCTGTCGGTGTCCGACGCCGCCGAGGACGTCGTCGCGGTGATCCGGGCCGGCGCGCGCGGGTATGTGACCAAGGCGATCTCCGGGGCCGACCTGTCCGATGCGATCCGGCGGGTCGCGGGCGGCGACGCGGTGTTCTCCCCACGCCTTGCCGGGTTCGTGCTGGACGCGTTCGGCGCGGCCGCCGGCGACATCGCCACCGGTGACGACGAGCTGGACCGGCTCTCGGCGCGGGAGCGCGAGGTGATGCGGCTGATCGCCCGCGGGTACTCCTACCGCGAGGTGGCCTCGGAGCTGTTCATCTCGATCAAGACGGTCGAGACGCACGTGTCGGCCGTGCTCCGCAAGCTCCAGCTGTCCTCGCGGCACGAGCTGACCCGTTGGGCCGCCGCGCGCCGCCTGCTCTGACACCACGGCTCTGGAACGGACTCTCGTGCGGCCTGCGTCGATCGGTTCCGGGACCGTCGTCGCGGCCCGGCGGTCAAAGCCGCTGGGGTTCGTGCTCCGGCACGGGCAGGATGCGCCGGCCCAGACGCCGCAGTTCCGTGCCCAGAGCATCCTCGTCCCCGGGATCGGACTCCGCGGCGGCGGCGGCGAAGCCGTAGATGATCAGGTGCGCTCGAGCAGTCGCTGCGGGGCCGGTCTCGCCGCCGGCCAGCAGAGCGGCCAGCTGCTCGACGAGGTCACGCACGGGGCCCCGCTCGAGGGTGGTGGCGGTCCCGGGGTCCAGCAGGACGGTCCGGACGACGTCGCGGTGCCGGACGACCAGGTCGGCGTACCGGTCGAGTGCCACGCGCGGACGCTCGGAGTCGCTGAGCTGATCGATGTCAGCGAACGTGGCGCCGGCGTGTGCGAGAACGGGCTCCACCAGCGAGGAGAAGATCTCCTCCTTCGACCTGAAGTGGTGGTAGACCGCTGCTTTGGTCATGCCGAGCCTCGTGGCGATCATCTGGACCGACGTCCCGGCCACCCCGTAGCGGCGGAACAGGTCGAGCGCGGCCGCCTGGAGGCGCTCCCGGCCGCCTCGTCGCCGTTTCATCGCGAGGAGCTGCGCATCCGCGTGCTCGCTCGCGGCGGCGTGGGCGTCGGCCATGCGGCAAGAGTATCCGGGTCCGTCTCGGAACTGACCGATCGAAAGGTAGCATGATCGCATGAACCTTCCGATCGGTCAGTTGCGGTCCGAGCGGTCCGCGCGCCCCGGGCCCGCTGTCACCGGCCTTGCGCTCTCCAGCGGGGCTGCGCGAGGCGCCGCCCACGCCGGTGTGCTGCGCGCTGTCGAAGAGGCCGGCATCGGCGTCCGCGTGGTCACAGGCTCGAGCGCTGGGGCACTGGTCGGTGGCGCGTGGGCGGCCGGCATCGAGGCGCAGGAGATCGTCGCGCGGCTGCGCGAGGCGCAGTTCGCCGACTTCGGGACGCCGAGCCTGACACTGCGCCTCGGCCTCATGGACACCACCCCACTGGCCAGGAACCTGGAACAGGCACTCGGAACGACACTCATCGAGGACCTGCCCATCCGGTTCGGCGCCGTCGTCACCGAACTCGTCTCCCCGACCCCACGCCTGATCACCACAGGCTCGTTGGTGGAGGCCATCCGGGCCAGCAGCGCCGTACCCGGGCTCTTCCCGCCGGTGAGGGTCGACGGCACCCGCTGCATCGACGGCGGCGTCCTGTCCTCGTTGCCGGTGTGGGCGGCACGCCACCTCGGCGCGGACCGGGTGATCGCCGTACGGTTCGGCGACGGCCCGCGGTGGCGCCGCTGGCTCGAGTCGAGGGACACCCACCCCGCCTGCGGGCAAGCGGCCGAGCTGACGATCGTGATCGACACCGAGGGGTGCTCGAAGTGGACGCCGGCCGACGTGCCTGCCCTGATCGAGCGCGGCTACGAGACTGCCAGCACGGCGCTGGCCGGCTGGTCGCCGGTGGGCGAGGCCGTGCTCAGTAACGGTGCCCGGAGGTGAACCTGGCGCCGGCGTCCGCTCCGCTCTCGCAGAGGGCGGCTCTGACCGCCTTCACGCTCCTGGTACGCGCAGCCCTGCCGTTCGTCGCCAAGGTGGAGGTGTCCCCGACGGAGGCGCGGTCGACCCCAGGTCGGGGAACCCTCGTCGTGCTCAACCACCGCAGCATGCTGGACTTCCCGGTGGGCGCCGTCGCCTGCCGGAGGTGGGGGATGTGGCCGTGCGCGCTGAGCCGGGCCGACTTCTTCGACCGGCGGCTCGCCGGACGGGCGCTGAGGCTTCTCGGTGCGATCCCCGCGGGCGTTCGCCACAGCCCCGCCGCGACTCTGGACGGGGCCGGTGCAGTCCTGCGTGCCGGTGGTGTCGTGGCCATCGCCCCTGAGGGCCGCATTGTCGTGCCCGAGCAGCGCCCTGGGGGGCTCGGGAGGTTCAAGCCCGGCGTCGGCGTGCTCGTTTCTCGATGTGAGCCGCGTGTTCTCCTTGTTGCCCTCACCAACGCCGACGCCGCGTGGCCGCCTGGCCGTCGCGCCCCCGTGCTCCACCTGCCGTGGAACCGGCCCATCATCGATGTCTCCGCTGCGTGGCTCGAGGTGCCGAAGGGCACTCCCGCTGCGGAGACCGTCGCCCTGGTGGCCGACGGACTCACCACTCTGCTCGCCACGCGCCCGCCGTCGTCGGCCCGCTGAGCGGCCGGGGCCGGTCGGTGCGGCCGCCTAGGCTGGGCGGGACATGGACACCCTCTTTCCCGACCGCCCCGCCGCCGTCCACCACGACGAGGCGCGCCTGCGCGCCGTCGTGCCGCCGCGCGGTGACGACGCGCCCGAGACCCTCGCGCACGGGGGCGAGCGCGGCCGCATCGACCCCGCGCGCGCGGACGCGCTCCTCGAGGGCCTGAACCCCGAGCAGCGCGAGGCCGTGCTGCACTCCGGGTCGCCGCTGCTGATCGTGGCGGGAGCCGGGTCCGGAAAGACCCGGGTGCTGACCCACCGGATCGCGCACAAGCTGGCCACCGGCCAGGTGCGGGCCGGTGAGGTGCTGGCCATCACGTTCACCAACAAGGCGGCCGGGGAGATGCGCGAGCGGGTCGCGTCGCTGGTGGGCCCGGCGGCGCGGGCCATGTGGGTCTCCACGTTCCACTCCGCGTGCGTGCGGATCCTGCGGCGTGAGGCGGCCACCCTCGGCCTGCGCTCGTCGTTCTCGATCTACGACTCGGCCGACTCCCAGCGGCTGCTCACCCTGGTGGCCCGGGAGCTGGACCTCGACGCGAAGAAGTTCCCGGCAAAGGCGCTCGCGGGGCGGATCTCCACCCTCAAGGACGAGCTCGTCGACCCGGAGACCTACGCTCGGACGTCGGGGGCGTCGTCGGGCGCGGCGAACAGCTTCGACGAGGTGCTGTCGGCGGTCTACACCCGCTACCAGGCGCGGCTGCGGCAGGCGCACGCGCTGGACTTCGACGACCTGATCATGACGACGGTCAACCTGCTGCAGGCCTTCCCCGCTGTGGCCGAGCACTACCGGCGCCGGTTCCGGCAGGTGCTGGTCGACGAGTACCAGGACACCAACCTTGCGCAGTACATCCTGGTGCGCGAGCTGGTCGGGCCGGCCGGTGGGGAGCTGGTCCCGGGCGAGCTGACGGTCGTCGGTGACGCCGACCAGTCCATCTACGCGTTCCGGGGCGCAACGATCCGGAACATCCTGGAGTTCGAGGTGGACTACCCCGCGGCGCGCACCATCCTGCTGGAGCAGAACTACCGGTCGACCCAGAACATCCTGTCGGCCGCGAACGCGGTGATCTCGCGCAACCCGGGACGCAAGCCGAAGCGGCTGTGGACCGCCGAGGGCGCCGGGCCGCAGATCGTCGGCTACGTGGCCGACAACGAGCACGAGGAGGCGCGGTTCGTCGCGGAGGAGATCGACCGCCTGGCCGACGCCGAGGGCGTGCGGCTGGCCGACGTCGCGATCTTCTACCGGGCGAACGCTCAGTCCCGCGCCCTGGAGGAGGTGCTGATCCGGGTCGGTCTGCCGTACAAGGTGGTCGGCGGCACCCGGTTCTACGAGCGCCGGGAGATCAAGGACGCCATCGCCTACCTGCGGGCGATCGCCAACCCGGACGACGACGTCAACCTCCGCCGGGTGCTCAACGTGCCCAAGCGAGGCCTGGGGGACCGGTCCGAGGCGATGGTCGCCGCGTTCGCCGAGCGCGAGCGGATCTCGTTCGGGGCGGCGCTGGAGCGGGTCGAGGAGGTGCCGGGACTTGGCACCCGCGGGCTGGTCGGGTTGCGGGTCTTCGCGCAGATGATGACCGAGCTCCGCGAGCTGGCGACGTCCGCCGGCCCGGCCGAGGTGCTGGGCGCCGTGCTGGACCGCACCGGGTACCTGACCGAGCTGCGGGCCAGCGACGACCCGCAGGACGGCTCCCGGGTGGACAACCTGGCCGAGCTGCACGCGGTCGCTTCGGAGTTCGAGCAGGCCGAGCCGGACGGCGACCTGGCGGACTTCCTGGAGCGGGTCTCCCTTGTCGCCGACTCGGACCAGATCCCGGACGCCGACGCGGCCGCGTCCGACGGCGGCCCGGTGGACACCGGGGTGGTCACCCTGATGACGCTGCACACTGCGAAGGGCCTGGAGTTCCCGGTGGTCTTCGTCACCGGCTGGGAGGACGGCACCTTCCCGCACATGCGCTCGCTGAGCGATCCCGACCAGCTCGCCGAGGAGCGTCGGCTGGCCTACGTCGGCCTGACCCGGGCGCAGCAGCGGCTCTACATCTCCCGGGCGGCTGTGCGCACGGCGTGGGGGGTACCCAACGAGTTCCCGGCCAGCCGGTTCCTTGACGACGTCCCGGAGGAGCTCGTGGACTGGCGGCGCCGGGAGTCCTCCATGGCGGCGCTGCGGGCCGCGGGCACCGGGTGGGGCGGTGGTGCCTCGGCGTGGGGCCGGGGCACGGAGCGCTCGTCGGCGCCGGGGGCGGGCGGACGCGGTCCCGGCGGTTCGGCCCGGACCGGTGCGGTCAAGGCGCCGCTGGACACCGCTCCGCACTTCGGTTCGACGACCCCTCGTGCGGTCGGTGACGTGCCGAACCTGGCCCTTGGCGACAAGGTCACCCACGACTCCTACGGGCTCGGCGTGGTGGTCGGCATCGAGGGCGGCGGCGCGAACGCGGTCGCCAAGATCGACTTCGGGACGGACGGCACCAAGCGGCTGCTGCTGCGGTACTCCCCGGTCACCAAGCTCTGAGCCGCCCGGCGCTGCTCCCGGCGGTCCTCCGGCGCGGCCTCAGACGTCCGATCCGGGACCCAGAACTCATGCGCCGCGGCTCCGCGAATGCGTAGGGTGTGCGCCACGATCAACTTCCGCCCCGAGGTGGCCGCTGATGGACGACGACGTCGCACGACCCGGCCCGGCCGGCCCACCCCCACCGCCGTCTTCCGCGGCCCCACCACCGCCACCCCCGCCGTCGTCCTTCGCGGCCCCTCCGCCGCCACCACCGATGCGTGCTGGCCCCCCCGCCGTCGTCCCGGCCGTCGTCTTCGCCGGCGGACCAGCCCCGCAGGGCGCACCGGGCCTCGCCCCGACGCCCCCGAAGAAGCGGCACGGCTGCCTCATCTCCCTTGCGGTCCTGCTCGTCCTGCTCCTGGCGCTCGCGGTCGGAGTGTTCATCCTGGTGCAGAAGATGTCCGAGCCCCAGGACCTCGGTGTGCAGACCTCCGAGGCCGAGTTCGATGCGGTTCTTGCCAAGATCGGCGTGGTCTGGCCGGAGCTGCCCGCCGGCGCCGACCCGGCGGACTACGAGCGGGTCTACAGCGGCGAGCAGCCGATGGACGTGACGCTCACCGAGTCCGAGCTCTCCGCGCTGATGTCGTACCGGCACGACCCGTCGTACTGGCCCCTCTCGGACGTCCAGGTCGACCTCACCGGCGGGGACACCGCCCGGATGTCGGCCGTGGTGACCTATGCCGGGCGGGACTGGCCCGTGGTCGTCTCGGGTTCCGGGGCGTTCTCCGGCGACACGCTGTCCGCCGACCTGGCAACGGCGCGGGTGGGCGTGGTCAGCGTGCCCGAGCGCTTCCTGCCGATGCTGTCCGACGCGCTCGTGGGGATCCTCAACGACCGCCTGGCCCGGATCCCTGGGCTCAGCGTTGACTCCTTCGAGGTGACCCCGGAAGGGGTGCACGTCACCGGAACCACCTGGGCGACGGCCACGTACGTGCCCCTGCCGTAGCGTCCCTGCCAGAGTGGCCCTGGCAGGCTGCCCGTGCGGCTGCCCGCGCGCAGAGCCCAGAACGCGGCGTCGTGCAGCGACTGCGGCGGTGCACGACCGCCATCTGAGCAAACGGCCGCACTCCGCGGGAGAGGTCAGCGTTCCGTCGCGAGCTAGTCTGCCCACGCCCACCGGCGTGAGCTCCACCGACGGCCCGCGGTTACGATCATCGGGCGCCGCGCCGTGCGGCCAGCCGAGGGAGGCCGAGCGGGTGGACCTGTACGAGTACCAGGCGCGGGACATGTTCGCGCGGCACGGTGTGCCGGTGCTGGACGCCTACGTCGCCACCACGCCGGACGAGGCCAGGGCCGGGGCCCTACGCCTCGGCAGCGGCACCGTCGTCGTGAAGGCACAGGTCAAGGCCGGTGGTCGGGGCAAGGCGGGCGGCGTCAAGCCGGCGCGCAACCCGGCCGAGGCGGCCGAGCGGGCTGCGGAGATCCTCGGCATGGACATCAAGGGCCACACCGTGCACCGCGTGATGGTGGCGGCGGGTGCGCGGATCGCGCAGGAGTACTACGTCTCGATCCTGCTCGACCGCGCCAACCGGTCCTACCTGGCGATGGCCAGCGTCGAGGGTGGCATGGACATCGAGCAGCTCGCCGTCCAGCGGCCGGAGGCACTCGCCAAGGTGCCGGTGGACCCGCGGGTGGGCATCGACGCGGCGAAGGCGGCCGAGATCGTTGCAGCCGCCGGGTTCGCCGACGACGTCGCGGGCCAGGTCGCGCAGATCCTGCAGCAGCTGTGGGGGGTCTACCAGGCCGAGGACGCCACCCTGGTCGAGGTGAACCCCCTGGTCCGCACCGAGGACGGCGCGGTGGTCGCCCTTGACGCCAAGGTCTCCCTCGACGACAACGCCGCCTTCCGGCACCCCGACCACGCCGAGCTCGCCGACGCAACGGTGACGGACCCCCTCGAGGCCAAGGCCGCCGAGCACGACCTGAACTACGTGCGGCTCGAGGGCGAGGTCGGGATCATCGGCAACGGCGCCGGGCTGGTGATGAGCACGCTCGACGTCGTCGCGTACGCCGGCGAGGCGCACGGTGGGGTCAGGCCGGCCAACTTCCTGGACATCGGCGGCGGTGCTTCCGCGCAGGTGATGGCCGCCGGGCTGGACGTCATCCTCAGCGACCCGCAGGTCCGGTGCGTCTTCGTCAACGTGTTCGGCGGGATCACCGCGTGCGACGAGGTGGCGAACGGCATCGTGCACGCCCTGGAGATCCTCGATCAGCACCATGACGCCGCGGCCGCCAAGCCCTTGATCGTGCGCCTGGACGGCAACAACGTCGCGGAGGGCCGGCGGATCCTGACCACTGCCGCCCACCTTCTCGTCACGTTCGTCGACACGATGGACGGTGCGGCCGACACCGCCGCCCGGATCGCCTTCGAGGCGCGCGGCGCGGCCTGACCGGCACCCCGCCCACCCCCCACTCGCCGGACCGAGAGAAGGCACACCGCATGGCGATCTTCATCGACGAGACCTCCCGGGTCGTCGTCCAGGGCATGACCGGCTCCGAGGGCCAGAAGCACACGGCCCGGATGCTGGCCGCGGGCACGACCATCGTCGGCGGGGTGAACCCCCGCAAGGCCGGGACGTCGGTCTCCTTCCCAGCGGGCGAGGGCACCGTTGACGTGCCAGTCTTCGGGACGGTGGCCGAGGCGATGGCCGCCACCCGGGCGGACGTCTCGGTGGTGTTCGTGCCCCCCGCGCACGCCAAGGCGGCGGTCATCGAGGCCGTCGACGCCGGGATGCCGCTGGTCGTCATCATCACCGAGGGCATCCCCGTCGCGGACAGCGCGGCCTTTCTCGCCCACGCGCAGCAGCGCGGCGTCCGGCTGATCGGGCCGAACTGCCCGGGCATCATCAGCCCTGGCAGGTCCAACGTGGGGATCACGCCCGCCGACATCACAGGACCCGGACCGGTCGGCCTGGTGTCGAAGTCCGGCACCCTGACCTACCAGATGATGTTCGAGCTGCGTGACCTGGGCTTCTCGACGGCCATCGGGATCGGCGGCGACCCGGTGATTGGCACCACGCACATCGACGCCCTCGCGGCCTTCGAGGCCGACCCGCAGACCCGGGCCATCGTGCTGATCGGTGAGATCGGCGGGGACGCCGAGGAGCGGGCCGCGGCCTTCATCAAGGAGCACGTGACCAAGCCGGTGGTCGGCTACGTCGCGGGCTTCACCGCACCCGAGGGCCGCACCATGGGCCACGCGGGAGCCATCGTCTCCGGGTCCTCCGGCACCGCCCAGGCCAAGAAGGAGGCGCTCGAGGCCGTCGGCGTGCAGGTGGGCCGCACCCCCAGCGAGACGGCGGCGCTGCTGCGCACGCTGCTCACCTGACCGGTCCGGCCCGTCGGGCGTGTCGCCCCCCGGACCCCTGCGCGGTGGCAGGGACGATGAGGGGGTGAGCCGCCCACCCGCCCCACGCCCGACCCGCGGACCTGCCGCGTCGGCGCGCCCGGGGGTGCCGGCCTCGGCCCGCGCGACGGGGAGAGCACCGGAACGTCCGGTGGCCAGGGCACCGGCCCACCCGGCCCGGCCGACGACGGCGGGTGGCAGCAGGACGCACCGGGCCGGCTCACTGCCTCGGGCGGCCACGCCGGCGGCTGAGTCCGGCCGGTTCTCCAGTGCCATCGGTGGGGCGCCCCGTTGGGTGTCCGGCCTGCTCGCCGGTGTGCAGGCCGCGCTGTTGTCGGTGCTCGTCGTGGTGACCCCCGCGCTGGCTGCCTACGTCGCCACGTCCGCGGACCCGGCGAACGCGGAGATCGGCTGGTCGAGGTCCGTCGCGGTCGGGGCGGTCCTGTGGTTGATGGGTCACGGCGGCGTCATTCAGGTGGACGGCGCGACGATCAGCCTGGTCCCGCTGGGGATCACGGCGCTCGCTCTCTTCACGGCCCACGCGTCCGCGCGCAGGTCGGCCCAGCCGGTCCGGTCCGCGTGGCTGGCCGGGATCGGCGGGTACCTGGCGGTGGTGGTCGTCGTCCTGCTCGCGGTCTCCGATGCCGGGCCCCTCGGTACCGGAACCGGCTCGGTGATCCGCACCCTGCTGGGTGCCGTCGGAATCGCTGCGGTCGGGCTCGGCTCCGGTGTCGTCCGTTGCGGTGGCTGGCGGGAGGTCACCCGCCCGGTGTGGTCCGCTGTACCGCCGCTCGTCCGGGCCGGGGTACGCGCCGGCGTCATGGTGACGGCCCTGCTGGTGACCATCGCGGCAGCGCTGGCCGGCACCTGGGCGATCTCCGGGCGCGCGGCCGCCGGGGACGTCATCGAAGGGCTCGGCCTGGACACGTTCAGCGGTCTGCTGCTCGCCGTCGCCCAGCTCGCGATCGCCCCGAACCTGGTCGTGTGGGCGGTCGCATGGGTGGCCGGCCCCGGGTTCGCGATCGGTGCCGGCACGGTGTTCGCGCCCGCCGAGGTGGTGAGCGGCCCGCTACCGGCCCTGCCGTTGTTCGGTGCGCTGCCGTCGGAGGGCGCCGCGGGTGGGCCGCTGAGCTGGGTGCCGGTGCTGGTGGTCCTCGCGGGTGCCCTGGCCGGCTGGTGGCTGCACCGGCAGGTGCCCCCGCGGACCTGGAGCCAGCCGTTCCTGGTGGCAGGGTGCACCGCGCTGGTGGCAGGGGTGGTCACCGGCGGACTGGTCGCGTTGGCGGGCGGCTCTGCCGGACCCGGGCGCCTCGCCGTCGTCGGTGCCGCAGGTGTGACCGTCGGGGCTGTGGTGACGGGGCTGACCCTGGTGGGCGCCCTGCTTCCGACCGTGCCGATGGACCCCGTCGTCCGGGCAGCCGTCCGTCAGCGGCTGGGCCGCAAGCGGGAGCCTGGCGTGGCGGATCTTGACGGCGCCGACGACGGCGTCGTCAACCGTTCTGGGGGTTCCTGAGGTCGTTGAGGCGCGCGGTCAGCGCGTCCTGGTACTGCACCTCGCACTGCTCGTGGGCTCCGATGGTCAGGGCGCGGCTCAGGCACTCCTGATGCTGCATCTCGACCGGCCACAGGGCGAGTCTCGCGCTCGTCGAGATGGTCATCAGCACCGCGAACACCAGACCGAAGAGCAGCAAGGGCGCCAGTTGCTCGCGCAACCCCGGCTGCCACACCACGCGGAGCGCGCGTAGCCCGACGCCGACCGCGACCACGGTGAACACCAGCGATCCGACCTGCCACGGCAGAGGAAGGGAGGTGGTGAGCAGGGCCGCGAGGATGAGCAGCAGGAAGAACCGGACGAGCCGGCTCGCTGCCCGCAGGGTGTCGGGGTCGACCGAGGGCGGCGGTTCGGTGCGCCGCAGCGGGCGGTTGGGCGTTCGCCGCGTCTTGGGCGGCGGCCCACCACGCTCGCCCTTGGGCGGGGGCCCACCACGCTCGCCCTTGGGCGGCGGCCCACCACGCTCGCCCTTGGGCGGCGGCGCGTACGGGTTGTCCACGCCGGTCAGTCTCCCACCCGTTCGGTGGCCTCGACCCGCCGCGGCGAACCGGGCCGGTAGTGTCGCCTGTGTGCCGTCGTCGTCCTCCCTGCCCGGTGCGCCGGGGTGGGCTGCTCCCACGCCGCCGAGCCCTGCCGTGCTGCCAGCCAAGGCGCGCGTTGTCGTCCTGATCTCCGGTGCCGGGACCAACCTGGCTGCCCTGCTGGCTGCCCACCGCGACCCGGCCTACGGCGCGCGCGTGGTGGGTGTGGTGAGCGACCGGGCCGGCGTGCCCGGTCTGGAGGTGGCGCGCGAGGCCGGCGTGCCGACCGCCGTCGTCGCCCCCGCCGACTTCCCGGACCGGGCGCGCTGGGATGCCGGGCTCGCCCAGGCGGTCGCCGTGTTCGACCCGGTACTGGTGGTCAGCGCCGGGTTCATGCGCATCCTCGGGACGGGCTTCCTCGACCGGTTCGGCGGCTGGGTGATCAACACCCACCCCGCCCTGCTGCCGGCGTTCCCCGGTGCCCACGCCGTGCGGGACGCCCTCGCCCACGGCGTGAAGGTGACCGGGTGCACGGTGCACGTGGTCGACGCGGGCGTCGACACCGGCCCGATCATCGCCCAGCGCGCGGTCCAGGTGACCGACGGCGACGACGAGGCTCGGCTGCACGAGCGGATCAAGGACGTCGAGCGAGACCTCCTGGTGGAGGTGGTGGGCCGGGTCGCGCGCGATGGGCTGACCGTGCACGGGCGCACCGCGCGCCTTGGCGAGCCCGACCCGGGCGCGGCGCCCCGCTGATATGTAGGCCCGTCTTGTCAAGGGGCAGGGCGAAGCGGCGCCCGGATGGCTTCTCGGGCGCCGCTTCTGTGGCCGGACCAGGCTGACGAGTCGGCGTGCGTGTCAGTACGCGACGGCGCGGTCAGACTGATAT
>JBBRCL010000053.1:0-18223 GCA_038204895.1 Actinomycetales bacterium
CTCGCCCTGCTGCTCATCCGGGTCATCGAGAACGACACCGACGACACCTGGCGCAACATCCGCCACGAACTGGACCGCATGCACCTGGTCACCCTGGCCACCCCCGACGGGCAAGTCGCCCAACGCTCGATCACCACACCCAGGCAGAAGACCATCCTGTCCGCCTTGAAACTGCCCGAACCACCACGGTTCTTCGACTTCACCGTCCCGACCGACTGACCCAGGCCCCCCGCCAACGGCGCGTCGTGTAGTAACACGACCCCAATCTGCCTCCACGACGTTTGCGCACGTCAACGCCCAAAAACGGCTGATCATGTGCCCATCATCTGCGGAAGTCCGGACTGAACTACGTGCCGAGCGCCAACGCTCGCGGGCTGGCCCACGGAGGCACCGGCGCGCTCGGTCTCTACGCCTTCGACATGTTCCTTGAGGCGTTCGAGGCAGGCGGTGCGCGACCGGTCAGCGAGGACCCGGGTCCGTACTTCGGACCGGACGCTTCACGCGATGTCTTCGCGGACGACTCAGACGCCGAGGACTTCCGGGTGTTCCCGCTCTACGTCGACGAGGTCCAGCGCGGCTTCGAGCTCGAGTGCGCCCGGCGCGGTCGGGCGCTGCTCATCGGCCGGGGTCCTGGCGGCGACGGGGCGGGGATCATCGACATCGCGAGCCGGGTTGACGGTCTGGCGGTGTTCCCAGGGGCGAGATCCGAGGAGATCATCGCCCAGCTGTCCCACCGGCTCCCGGTCGTCGCGTTCGCGATGCCCTTCGGCGGAGGAGCTCTGCACCACGTCCGGGTCGACAACCGGGCGGGTACCGAGGCGCTGACCGAACACCTGGTGACCGAGCACGGACTCACGTCCGTCGAGTTCGTCGGCGCGTCCGAGATGCCCGACTACGCGGAGCGGTTCGACGGCATGTGCCGCGCCCTCCAGCGGCTCGGGCTTCCCGCGCCGCACGCAGTGCTGGACCCGACGGCCCTGGTCGACGACCACCCGTTCGCCGTGATCCGGGCCCGGGCCCGGGCCGGCGCCGGACGACTCCCCCAGGCACTGGTGTGCGGCAGCCGATGGAGGCGATGGGCCGTCTCGCCGTCGACATCCTCGTGGAGTCGCTGACGGCGCAGGCGACTGGCCCGGTCGATCGGACCCTTCCGGTCCGGATGGTCATCCGCCGCAGCTGCGGCTGCCCCCTATCCTGACCGGACACTCCGGGCCCGTCCCGAGCCCTCCGGTTGCGGCCGCCTGGTTGTGCGCCTACGTTGCCCCCAGGGGGCGCCTAAGCGCATAGATCGCTGGCGGGACGGCCAATCGTGGCCGTCGAACTCAATGGGGAGGACCAACCATGAACGGAATTTCGCGCGCCCGCGTGGGCGCCGCCGTGATCGCCGTGACAGCCCTCGCGCTCGCCGGTTGCGGACGCGACTCCACCGGAGGTGGCGGCTCCGAGGAAACCGCCGAGCCCGTCGGTGAAGAACCCGCATCCGGCACCGTCGAGGTCTGGGCGATGGGCACCGAGGGCGAAAAGCTGGGCGACTTCGCTGCGGCCTTCACCGCGGAGAACCCCGACGTGAAGATCAACGTCACGGCGATCCCCTGGGACGCCGCCCACGACAAGATCGCGACCGCGATCGCCGGCGGTCAGACACCGGACGTCTCGATGATCGGCACCACCTGGATGGGCGAGTTCGCCGCGACCGGTGCCCTCGACCCCACACCCGACCTCATCGACAGCTCGCGGTTCTTCGAGGGCGCCTGGGGCAGCACCGACGTGGGTGGCACGCACTTCGGCGTGCCCTGGTATGTCGAGACCCGAGTCCTCTACTACCGCACGGACCTCGTGCCCCAGCCGCCGACCGACTGGGACGGCCTGACCGCCATGGCGAAGGACATGCAGGCCGCCGGCGCCGAGTGGGGCATCAGCCTGCAGCCCGGTCAGACGGGCGCCTGGCAGACCTTCATGCCGTTCGCCTGGCAGGCCGGTGCGCAGGTGATCAACGAGGACGGCACCGAGTTCACGATCGACTCCCCCGAGTTCGTCGAGGCGCTCACGAAGTACCAGAGCTTCTTCACCGACGGCCTGGCACCCACCGAGCTGCCGCAGGGCTCGCTCGAGCCGGACTTCATGGCCGGCACCATCGGCTCCTTCGTCTCCGGACCCTGGCACATCGGCATCCTCGAGGAGACCGACGCCGCCGGGATGGCGAACGTCGGCCTCGCCCCGCTGCCTGCAGGCGCCAAGTCGGCGTCGTTCATCGGCGGCGCCAACCTCGCCGTCTTCAAGGACGCGGAGAACCGCGACGCAGCGTGGAAGTTCGTCGAGTGGCTGAGCCAGCCACCGGTGCAGGTCGAGTGGTACAAGACGCTCAACGACCTGCCGTCGGTCGCCTCCGCGTGGGACGACCCGACCATCGCCGACGATGAGTACCTCGGTGTGTTCGGCACGCAGCTCGAGACGGCCGTCGCACCGCCCTCGATCCCGACCTGGGAAGAGGTCGCGAGCGTGATCGACACCGAGCTCGAGAAGCTGGCGAAGTCCGGCGCCGACCCGCAGGAGGTCGCCACCTCCATCCAGGAGCAGGCAGCGGCCATCGGCACCGGGCTCTGAGATGTCCACCGGCACCTCCGTCCGGCCCGCGGCCAAGGCCCCGGGCCGGACGGTGCCCCCGAAGTCCCGCAAGCACGCTCCGCTCTACTGGCGCCACACCCGTGCCGCGTGGGGATTCGCGCTGCCCTTCATGCTGCTCTTCACGGCGTTCACCGCGGGTCCGGTGCTCATGTCGCTCGCGATGGCCGTCACCGACCTCCGGAGCCGGGACCTGCGCAACCCCTTCGCCGTCGAGTTCGTCGGGATCGACAACTTCGCGGCCGTGTTCGCCGACCCGATCTTCCGCAAGGCCGCCGCCAACACCGCGTACTTCGTCCTGGTGGGCGTGCCGCTGACCCTCGGGCTCGCGCTGGCGATCGCCGTCGTCCTCAACGCGGGCGTCACCCGGCTGAAGACCTTCTTCCGGGTCGGCTACTACATGCCCGTCGTGACCAGCATCGTGGCCGTGGCCGTCGTGTGGCGCTTCCTGCTCCACCCGGACAGCGGCCTCATCAACGAGGCGCTCCGCCTCGTCGGCATCGAGGGCCCCAACTGGCTCGGCAGCACCACCTGGGCCATGCCGTCGATGATCGCGATGGCGACCTGGCGGTCGATCGGCACGCTCGTCATCATCTTCCTGGCGGGCCTGCAGAGTGTGCCGACCTCGCTGCACGAGGCCGCCGCCCTCGACGGCGCGGGTGCTTGGCAGCGCTTCCGTTTCATCACCATGCCGACGGTGCGTCCGACGCTCCTGTTCGGCGCCGTGATCACCGGCATTGGCTACGTGCAGTTCTTCGAGGAGCCCTTCGTCATGACGCAGGGCGGCCCGCTCAACAGCACCCTCTCCGTCGCGTTCCACACGTACAACCAGTTCGGCTTCGGCAACTACGGGTACGCCGCTGCGATGAGCTACGTGCTGTTCCTCGCCGTCGTCGTGCTGACGCTCGTGCAGTTCCGCTTCCTCGGTGAGCGGGACGCACCCAAGAAGCACCGCCGCCGCAAGCCCGCCCCCGTCGCCAGGCAGGAGACCGGACGATGAGCACCCGCCCGAAGCGCGTGTCCCCGCCTGCCACCGAGCCGCCCCTCGACGCTCCAGCCCGGAGGAACAAGACCAAGGAGCGGCGGATCGGTGAGGCCCGACCCCACCCCGTCGCCTACCTGATCCTCGGGCTCGGGCTGATCGTCGTCACGAGCCCGTTCCTGTGGATGGCGTTGAGCTCGGTCAAGGGCGAGGGCGAGATCCGCCGGGTGCCACCCACCTGGTGGCCCGAGGCACCGACGCTCGACAACTTCCGCGAGCTGTTCGACCGCCTCGACTTCCCGCAGTTCTTCACGAACTCGTCTGTGGTGGCGATCGCCGTGACCCTCGGCAACCTCGTGTTCTGCTCGATGCTCGGCTACGTCCTCGCCAAGTTCGACTTCGCGGGCAAGACGCTGCTCTTCCGGCTGGTCCTCGGCACGCTGATGATCCCCGGGATGGTCACCCTGGTGCCACTGTTCGTGCTCGTGGCGAACATGGGCCTGGTCAACACGTACCTGGGCCTGATCCTGCCGTTCCTGGCCACCCCGTTCGGGGTGTTCCTCATGCGGCAGTTCTTCCTCGCCATGCCCGATGAGCTCATCGACGCCGCGCGCATCGATGGGGCGAGCGAGGCTCGGATCTTCGTGCAGGTCGTCATACCGCTGGCCAAGCCCGCCCTGGCGACGCTCGCGATCCTGACCTTCCTGGGGTCCTGGAACAACTTCCTGTGGCCCCTGGTCGTGGCCACCACCGAGGACAAGTACACGCTGCCCGTGGCACTGGCTCTCTACAGCACCGGACAGAACCAGACCGACTACGGCCTGCTGCTCGCGGGCGCGGTCGTGGTGGTCGTACCGGTGCTGATCGTGTTCCTCATCCTGCAGCGCTACTTCGTCCAGGGCGTCGCCATGACGGGCATCAAGTGATGGGTGCGGCCGACGGGCCGCCGTGGGTGCTGGACGCTGGAGGTGGTCTGCGGACCGTCGTCGTCGACGGCGGCGCGCCGGCGAGCCTCGGGACGGACCGGCTCCAGCTGGTCCAGCACGCCGCCTCGGTGTTCGAGGCGGGCCTGCTGCAGCTGTGGGTCCGCGACCGGGCGGGAGGCCGCTCCTGGGCGGTTCTCGGGGCGGGGTCGGGGTCGCGCGCACGCCTCGAGGACGGTGCCCTGGTGGTGTCCGGGCAAGCGGTCGACCCCGACGGCACGCTCGGCTGGCAGGCGACCCTCACCCTCAGCAGCGACCGGCCCGCGTGGGCCTGGCACGTCGAGGTCGTCAACGAGGGCCCGCGAACCCGCGATGTCGACCTCGTGCACGCGCACGACGTCGCGCTGGCCGCACCTGGTGCCCTGCGGATCAACGAGCTCTACGTCAGCCAGTACCTGGACGTGACCCCGTTGCGCGGGGAGGGGTTCGGCACGGCGCTTGCTGTCCGCCAGAACCTCGCTCAGGCCGGACTGCACCCGTGGTGCGTCCTGGCTGCCACCTCCCCGGTGGTCGCCTGGGCCACCGACGCGCTGGACGTCTACGGCTGGTCGGCCCGAGCCGCCATGCCTCCTGCCGGGTTGGCCGGGGACCTCCCGTCGCGCCGACGCCAGCACGAGCACACCCTGGCCGCCCTGCAGACTCGGCGGGTGCGGCTGGGCCCGGGAGAGGCCCTCCGGACGTCGTTCGCCGGACTGCTGGTCGACGACCATCCCCCCGCGACCACCGACGACGACCTCCCCCAGGTCGCCGCCACGCTGGCAGCGGCACGGGCTGCGGCGCCCTGGTCCGCGCCCGGGGCGGGTGACCGCAGAGGGCTCGCCGACCGCCTCGCCCCGGCCGGTGGGTACGACCGCGGCCGCGAGCTGAAAGCCCGCCCGCTGACCGAGACGGAGCTGCATGACCGGTGGCCCGCCCCCTGGCGCGCGGTCGAGCGCGACGACCGCGACGGCCTGCTGTCCTTCTTCACCGACGACGACGAGCACGTCGTCAGCCAGGCCAAGGAGCTCAGCACGCTCCGCCCGCACGGCACGATCCTGCGGACGGGCGACACCGCGTCCCCGGACACCCGCGCGCTGACCGTCACCGCATGGATGACCGGCTCGCCGCTGTCCTACCTGACCCGTGGGCACGCGTCGAACGCTCCCCTGCTGACCACCGTCCGGGGCTACCTCGGGTTGCATCGCGCCTACGGGTTACGCGTCTTCGTCGAGGTCGACGGCGGATGGCGGCTGCTCGACCTGCCGTCCGTGTTCGCGATGACGCCGGACTCCGCGCGCTGGATCTACGTCGTCGGACCCGACGGGACCGACCCGGGCGGTGCCGTCGAGCTCTCGACGGTGGCACCCCCGTCGGCGCACCGCACCGAGCTGCGGGTACGCCTCACCGAAGGCGCCGCTCGGCGCGTCCTGCTGGCCCTGCACCTGGCATCCGAACAGCCGGCACCCGAGGCCGATCCGCTGCCCGCCACGGGCGACGTCTCCCCCCGGAACACCACCAGCGCGGAACAGCGCGCCGACGGCGCCGTGCGGCTGGGCGGGGGCGCACACCACGGCGGGCCCGAGCTGGTGGTGCGGACCGATCAGCCCATCACGCTCGGGGACGACGGACAGCTCTTCGACGACGGCCGCCGACGCAGCTCCACCGTCGTCACGCTGGTCACCGCGGCGACATCGGCGCTCACGGTGCGGCTGCAGGTCGAGCAGCCAGGCGACGACGTCGGCGACCCCCCAACGGAACCGGCCCGCGCGCCCGGGCGGGCGGTCTCGGGCCCGGGCTCGGGAGCCGCCTGGTGGACCGACGTGACAGCACTCCGGGTGTCCCACGGCGATGTCGACGCCCTCGCCGTGAGCCTGCCCTGGCTGGTCCGCGACGCCTTCGTGCACTTCCTCTCGCCCCGTGGCCTCGAGCAGTTCACCGGCGGCGCCTGGGGCACCCGCGACGTGGTCCAAGGTCCGCTCGAGCTGCTCCTCGCCCTCGACCGGCAGCAGGACGCCCGCAACCTGCTGCTGACGGTCTTCGCCGCGCAGAACACCGACGGCACCTGGCCACAGGCGTTCGGATTCCTGCCCGGGGACGAGCACTTCCGGATGGAGCCGGCCCACGGCGACGTCGTGCACTGGCCCGTCCTGGCCCTCGGCCGGTACCTCCTGGCGTCCGGTGACGCAGCACTGCTCGAGGAGCCGACGGGCTGGTATAGCCCGCCCGACGAACCGGCCGCGCCCACGTCGACCGTGCGCACCCACCTGGAGCGGGCGTTGGACCGGGCCCGCTCCGACGCGCTGCCCGGCACCCGGCTCGTCGCCTACGGCCACGGCGACTGGAACGACTCGCTGCAACCCGCCGACCCCGCGATGGCCCGCACGATGACCAGCGCCTGGACGGTGACGCTGCAGCACCAGGCGCTGCGGACCCTCGCCGACGGCCTGGGGGTCGTCGGCGGTCACGACGATCTGGTGGCGGTCCTGCGCGCGGAGGCCGCCGAGGTCGCAGCTGACCTGCACCGGTATCTCGTCGTCGACGGGGAGCTCGCCGGGTACGCCCAGCTCGACCCACCGGACGAGCATGGGGACGTCGCGGTCCGGCGCCTCCTGGTCCACCCCCGGGACACCGAGACCGGCCTGCACCACGGGTCGCTGCAGATGATCCATGCACTCGTCGACGACCTGTTCGACCCGGGCCAGGCCGCGCACCACGTCGCCCTGGTGCGCGAGCACCTGACGGGGGTCGACGGTGTCCGGTTGTTCGACCGACCGCCGGCGTACCACGGCGGGACCATGCGGAACTTCCAGCGGGCGGAGACGGCGACGTTCGTCGGTCGCGAGATCGGTCTGATGTACGTCCACGCCCACCTGCGCTGGTGCGAGGCGATGGCGCACCACGGGGACGCCGAGGCGCTCTGGCTGGGGTTGCAGCAGGTGCTCGCACCGGCCGCGGGCCTGGTCCCCGGGGCGCGCCGTCGCCAGGCGAACACCTACCCGTCCAGCTCGGACGCCGCAGTCCTGGACCGCGAGGACTTCGCCCGGCGGTACGCGGACGTGCTCTCGGGGGCGACCGGGCTGGAGGGCGGGTGGCGCATCTACTCCTCCGGCCCGGGTGTGCTCCTGCGGATCGTCGCCCAGTCCCTGCTCGGTGTCCGACGCCGTGGAACGACCGTCCTGATCGACCCGGTCCTGCCGACCCTCCTGGACGGCCTGACCGCCCAGGTCCCGCTGGCCGGCGGCCTGCTCCGGGTCCGCTACCACGTGGGGCCGCGCGGGCACGGACCGACCGGCGTGCGTCTGGCCGGGCGGGCCCTGCCCGGATCTCGGCCGGAGCACCCGTACCGCCCGGGCGGCCTGGCCGTCGACCTCGCCGGCCTCGCCGAAGCCCTGCACCCCGACGGTCCCGAGCTGGAGGTCCACCTGCCGTGACCACGCGACCATGGGCACGGACCGACCGGACAGTGGCGCAGCGCGTCAGAGCCCTGCTCGCTGAGATGACCCTCGAGGAGAAGGTCGGGCAGCTCAACCAGGTCGCCAACCCGGACCCGGTCCGCGACGCCGCCGCGCTGGCCGCCGGGGCGTTCGGGTCCTGCATCGTGGCCAGTGGGGCGCACGCCGGCAACATCCGGGACGCCGGCACCCAGGCCGAGACCGTCAACGCGCTGCAGCGGGCCGCGGTCGAGACGTCCCGCCTCGGCATCCCCTTGCTGGTGGCACGGGACGTGATCCACGGGCATCGCACGGTCTTCCCCATCCCGCTCGGGCAGGCCGCCTCCTTCGACCCGGACCTGGTCCGCGACTGCGCCCGGGCCGCGGCACGGGAGGCCAGTTCGGACGGGGTGCGCTGGACGTTCGCGCCAATGGTCGACATCGCGCAGGACCCCCGCTGGGGTCGCGTGGCCGAGAGCTGGGGCGAGGACGCGTGGCTGTCCGCGCACCTCGGCGCGGCAGCCGTCGAAGGCCTCCAGGGCGGCCCGGATGGGGGAAGACTCGCCGACCCGGAATCCCTCGCCGCCTGCGCCAAGCACTACGTCGGCTACGGGCTCGCCCAGGGCGGCCGAGACTACGCCGAGGTCGACGTGGGCCCGGTCACCCTGCACAACCGCCACCTGCGTCCGTTCGCCGCGGCCGTCGACGCGGGCGTTGCGACAGTGATGACGGCCTTCCACACTCTCGACGGGACGCCGATGACCGCGCATGCGGGCCTCGTGCGCGAGCACCTCAAGGGCCGGCTCGGCTTCGCGGGCGTCGCGGTCAGCGACTGGGACGCCGTCGGCGAGCTCGTGCAGCACGGCGTTGCACAGGACACCCGGCAGGCGGCCGCCCTTGCGCTGCGCGCCGGCGTCGACATCGACATGGTCACCGGCGGGTACGCAGCCCACCTGGCCGGCCTGGTCCGGGACGGTTCGGTTCCCGCGGAGCTGGTCGACGATGCCGCGGCACGGGTGCTGGGGCTCAAGCTCCGCCTCGGGCTGTTCGACGACCCGTACACCGACCCCGGACGCGCCGCCGCAGTGCAGCTCACCCCCGAGCACCGCGCCCTCGCCCGCCGGGCCGCGGCGGCCGCGACCGTCCTGCTGCGCAACGACGGCGTCCTTCCCCTGGCCGTCGGCCCGGACGGGGCGCGGCACCTGCACGTGACCGGGCCGTTCGCCACGGCCCGGGCCGAGCTGTTCGGCACCTGGACCCTTGACGGGCGCCCCGAGGACGCCGTCACGATCGCCGATGCCGTCCGCGAGCGCTTCACCGACGGGGCGACGACGGTGACGGTGGACGACGGCCGTTTCCTCGACGAGACGCTCATCGCGGCGCGGGCCGCCGACGTCGTCCTGGCCTGCGTCGGCGAGCACCCGATGCGCAGCGGTGAGGCGAACTCGGTCACCTCGCTCGACCTGCCGCCTGGCCAGGTGGAGACCCTCGAGGCGCTGGCGCGCGTGAGCCGCCGCCTCGTCGTCGTCGTTCTCACCGGACGGCCCCTGGCCCTGGAACGCCTGGACCACGTCGGCGCGGCGCTCCTCCTTGCCTTCCACCCGGGTGTCGAGGCCGGCCACGGCATCGTCGACGTGCTTGCCGGCGACGTGCCACCTCGCGGCAGGCTCCCGGTGACCCTGCCCCGATCGACCGGACAGGTTCCGCTGCACCACGACCACCTGCCCACCGGTCGGCCCCTCGACCCAGCGGGCCCGGTCGGGCGCTACCGCGACCACCAGGACACACCACTGCACCCGTTCGGCTTCGGCGCGGGGTACTCCGAGGTGGTCTACGGCCAGGTCGGGCTCTCCTCGCCGACCCTCGAGCCGGGCGGCACGGTCCAGGTCAGCACCCGGGTGGCGAACGTCGGTACGCGGCCGGCTGTCGAGACGGTGCAGCTGTACGTGCGCGACGAGGTCGCCCGGATCTCCCGGCCGGTGAGCGAGCTGGTCGCGGTCCGCGTCGTCACCCTCGCCCCCGGCCAGGCCCAGGAGGTCACCTTCGACCTCGACGCACGCATGCTCGGCTACCGCGACGCGAACGGTGCCGAGTGCTGCGAGCCGGGCACCTTCACCGTCCGGGTCGCCCCGCACGCCAGCGGCGGCACCAGTGCGTCCTTCGAGCTGCTCGGCTAGGCTGGAGGTGGGGCCAGCTGAGCGACCCGACCCACCGACGACCTTCGAGAAGAGATCGACCATGACCATGCACAGACGCTTCCGCACCGCTTCGCTGGCCGTCGCGGCACTGGCCGTCACCGGGCTCGTGCTCCAGTCGACCGCGGCCGCCGCGCGAGGCCCTCGTTCGGACCGGGCGACTCTCCTGGAGTACGCCACGGACACCTGGGCCTCGTTCGAGGCCATGGTGGACCCCGCAACGGGCCTGCCGGCCGACAACGTCGCCGGCGACCTCGACGTCACGACCCGCAGCGGCTACACGTCACCGACCAACATCGGCGCGTACCTGTGGAGCACCGTGGTCGCCCGCGACCTCGGCATCATCAGCCACAGGGAAGCGCGCGACCGCCTCGCGCAGACCCTCGACACGGTCGCCGGCCTCGACCGCCACGAGGACTCGGGCATGTTCTACAACTGGTACGACGAGGCGACCGGGACCAAGCTCACCACCTGGCCGACCGACGGGAGCACCGTCTACCCGTTCCTGTCCAGCGTCGACAACGCCTGGCTGGCCACGGCCCTCGTGCTCGTGAGCAACGCCGAGCCCCGGCTGCGCGACAAGGCCGAGGCCATCCGCTCCACCATGGACTTCGGCTTCTACTACGACCCGCAGGTCCGGCAGCTCCGCGGCGGGTTCTGGGACGCGCAACCTGCCGACGGGGCAGCCGTGCCCGGCAACTACCGTGACCGCGGACCGGACGTCTGGTACACCGGCCACCACTACGGCACCTTGAACACAGAGCCCCGGATGGCCAGCTACCTCGGCATCGCCTGGGGACAGATCCCGCCCGAGCACTACTTCGCCATGTTCCGGACCTTCCCGAACACCTGCGACTGGAGCTGGCCCGAGCAGAGGCCGGTGGGTGAGTGGAAGGAGTACCTGGGCGTGCCCGTGTTCGAGGGCGCCTACCGCTACCGGGACATGCAGCTCGTGCCGACCTGGGGCGGCAGCATGTTCGAGGCGCTGATGGTTGACCTGTTCGTACCGGAGGCGGAGTGGGGACCTCGCAGCTGGGGCGTGAACCATCCGCTCATCGTGCGAGCGCAGATCGAGCACGGAATGGATGAGGCCGGGTACGGCTTCTGGGGCTTCTCCCCGGCCAGCAACCCGGCCGGTGGCTACCGCGAGTACGGCGTCGACCAGATCGGGATGGAGCCCAACGGCTACACCTCGGACCAGGAGCGCACCACCGTCGACCCGGGCTGGGACGACCCCGCATGCCCGCGCCCGCCGAGCGCGCCGACCGAGTACGGAGACGGCGTCGTCACCCCGCACGCCTCCTTCCTCGCCCTGCCGTACGCGAAGGACGCGGCCATGGACAACCTCGCCCGGATCCGCACCGAGCTCGGTGCGTACGGGCCTGGTGGGTTCTACGACTCGGTCGCGGTCCGCAGCGGCATGATCGCCGAGCGGTACCTGTCCCTTGACCAGGGCATGGTCATGGCGGCCATCGGGAACGAGCTCCGCAACGGCGCCGTCCAGCGCTACGTCGTGCGGGGGCCGATCCAGCGGGTCATCAAACCCCTGCTGGGCATCGAGGAGTTCAACGCCTTCGGCTGAGCACCCCTCGTGACACGGACCACGTGCGGGCGCGACCCGAGGTCAGCGCCCGCACGATGGCCGCACTCGCACGCCACCTGGAGACCCCCTACGGTCGGCAGGTGATCACGGAGACCGACCTCGAGCTGATCGATGGGCGCACGCTGCACGTCTACGACGCCCCGCCGGATGATGCCGACGCCACGCTCACCGTCTTCTGGCACCACGGCACGCCGAAGACCGGCGCGCCACCCGTGCCGCTGTTCCCGGCCGCCGCCCAGCGCAACATCCGCTGGGTGTCACATGACCAGCCCGGGTACGGCGGATCGACTCCTCAGCCAGGCCGGGACGTGGCATCGGCGGCCGCCGACGTCGCTGCCATCGCCGATGCGCTGGGCATCGGACGTTTCGCGGTGATGGGCCATTCCGGCGGGGGGGAACATGCCCTGGCATGCGCGGCCCTGCTCCCGGAGCGCGTCCTGGGTGCCGTCAGCGTCGCCGGCCTGGCTCCGTTCCAGGCCGAGGGACTCGACTGGTTCGCCGGCATGGCGGCCGTCGGCGGATCACGCGATGTTCGATGGACCGTGGTCCTGGCTGGGTGTCGTCGCCGGGCAGGCCCTAGCGGGCGGCCTGGGCGGAATGGTGGACGACGACCTGGCCTACGTCGCCCCGTGGGGTTTCGATCCTGGCCGGGTGAGCGCACCGGTCCTGCTCGTGCATGGTGGCAAGGATCGGATCGTGCCCAGCTCGCACACCCAGTGGCTCGCGGACCAGGCCGACGGGGGCTGAAGGGACGGCCGCGAGCGCGGCTGTCGGAGGAACATGCGGTCATGACGTACGAGTTCGACGCGGCACTGTGGCTGTGGACGGCACGCCAGGCCGACAGCTGGACCTTCATCAGCCTGCCGACGGACATCGCGGACGAGATCCTCGACCTGGCGGGCGGCGTCTCCCGAGGCTTCGGATCGCTACGCGTCGACGTCACGATCGGTGACACCGACTGGCGCACGTCGATCTTCCCCAGTACGTCGGGCACCTATGTGCTGCCGCTCAAGAAGGCGGTGCGCACGGCGGAAGGCATCACCACCGGCGACGCCGTGCACGTGCGCATCACGCTCGTCGACATCTGAGGCGCCGGTCAGCCCGCAGGGTGCCCCGACGCGTCGTCCCGCAGCTCACCGACCAGCCACCGCGTGGCCTGATCGGCCATCGCGGCCGGGAACCCGTGCTCGCCGTCGAACACGTGCAGCTGCGCACCCCCGCTCGGGACCCCGGCAACCGCCCGCTCGACGCCGTCCAGCGGGAACAGGTGGTCGCGCGCGCCCGCCGAGATCCAGAACGACTGACCAGCCGTGACCGCAGCGACGGCCGGTGAGTCCCCGGCCGGAATGATGCCCGGCACGTACCAGGCGGGGTTGTGCACGACGCCGGCCGCGTGGAACGACTCGACGGTGCCCAACCCGCAGCTGATCACCGCCGCACGGACGCGCTCGTCACAGGCTGCGGCGAAGAACACCACCTGTCCGCCCAGCGAGTGGCCGATCAGCCCGATCCCCTCGGCGACGTCGTCCTGCGCGATCAGCCACGACACGCACAGGGCGACGTCCTGCACGTGCCTGGCCTGCAACGACGTGCCAAGGGCCAACAGGTGGAACGCCTCCAGGCGCTCGCCGTCGGCGCCGCGAGGCTGCGCCCCTTGGCGGCCCTCGAACGCCGTGAGGTCCGGGACAAGGGCGGCGACGCCGAGCCGGGCCATCGCGAGCGCGTAGGCCATCTCCGGGTCGCCCGCAAGGCCCGCCGGTTCGCTCTTGCCGACGGCGTAGTTGCCACCGTGCTGGTGCACCGCTACCACTGCCGGCCAGGGCGGGGGGCCGGCCGGAGTCAGGTACAGAGCCGGGACACGGTCGCCGGCGGCGGCGGTCAGGACCACCGGCCGGATCAGGACGCCGTCGCGCTCGGCGACGGCGGGGCCGGGCGCGCCGTCGGGCAGCGTGGTCAAGGGCCGCGTGATCCCGATCAGATGCTGGACGTCGGTGCGCGACGTCGGCCGTGCAGTCACAGCCAGACGATAGTGCGCTCCCAGTACCCCGATGAGTTCCGGGCGCGACAGTAGTCGGTATCGGCACAGGGTCACCCACCCGATCGCCGACCCGATCACCGACCCGATCACCGACGGAACAGGAGCGACTCCGATGACCGCACGTCTCAACCCGTACCTCAGCTTCCGCGACACCGCACGGCAGGCGATCGAGTTCTACCAGTCGGTGTTCGGCGGCGAGCTGACGATCAGCACCTTCGCGGAGTTCCGGGCCAGCGAGGACCCCGCCGAGCAGGACAAGGTCATGCACTCCCAGCTGATCGGCGACACGGGTCTCGTGCTGATGGCCGCCGACACCCCCAACTCCATGGACTACACCCCCGGCGGCAACCACTCGGTGTCCCTCAGCGGGGCGAAGGAGGACGAGACCGAGCTGCGCCGCTACTGGGAGAGACTGTCCGACGGCGCGACGATCACCGCGCCGATGGCGACGGCCCCGTGGGGCGACACCTTCGGGATGTGCATCGACAAGTTCGGCGTGAGCTGGCTGGTGAACATCGCCGCCGCAACGGCATAGGCCTCCCGGCGTCCCGCACCGCCGATCGCGATGGAAGGGAACCGTCATGCGGAAGATCGTCTTGTGGATGTCGGTGTCCGTTGATGGCTTCATCGAAGGACCGGACCGCGAGATCGACTGGCACCTGGTCGACGACGAGCTGCACAGCCACTTCAACGCCGAGCTCGCCGCGATGGGCGCCTTCCTGGACGGCCGCGTCACCTATCAGCTGATGCCCAGTACTGGCCGACGGCCGACGCCGACCCCTCGAGCCCCCGGCCCGTCACCGAGTTCGCGCGGAACTGGCGGGACATGCCCAAGACCGTCTACTCGCGAACCCTGGAGCGGGCCGACTGGAACACCACGATCGTGCGGGAGGTCGTGGTCGAGGAGGTCATGGCGCTCAAGGCACGACCCGGCGGCGACCTGGCCCTCGGCGGGGCCGACCTCGCCGCGACCTTCATGCGCCTCGACCTGATCGACGAGTACCGGCTCTACGTGCACCCCGTTCTCCTCGGGCGCGGCAAGCCGCTGTTCGGGTCGCTGGATGCCCGGGTCGCCCTCGAGCTCGCCGGGACCCGGACGTTCGGCAACAGCGTCGTCCTGCTCCGCTATCAGCGCCCAGCCGCGAACTGCGCTGGCAGCGGCCAGGGGTGACCAGCGGGTCGCCGGCGTCGTGTGGTTCCGGTTCCTGGCGACTCTGCCCGACCCGGTGGAGATCGACAACGGGGACGGACCCCTGCACGTGCCCTGAGCAGCATCGTCGGCGGTGGCCGTCTCTCAGGTGTCGCACAGGATCCTGACAACGTCTGCACGTCGGCGCCGCGTAGACATGCCGCGTGGACCCGAAGCCGCTGAGCCGCAGGGGCCGCAGGGGCCGCTTCCGGCGGTTGGGCGCCGCCTCGATCGCCGTGGCCCTTGTCGTCCTCGGCGGCGTCGGCTGGGCGCTGGACCGGTACGTCATCGAGCACGTCCGGATCGCCGACGTCGACGCGTACGAGGCCGCCCAGGCCGCGGCGGGATCGGCCACCGCCGGGGCTGACGCCGGCTCCGCGAGCAGCCCCGACGCCGCCGTCACCATCTCCACGGCGACGACCGGCAGCGGTCGTGACACCGTCGCCTACTTCGTCGCCGACGTCCTCCTGACGGACGCGACCGCGCTGCGGTCCGCCTTCGCCCAGAACAGCTTCGGGACGAACATCACCGAGGACACCTCCGACATCGCAGCGGACAACGGCGCGGTGTTCGCGGTCAACGGCGACTACTACGGGTTCCGGCGCACCGGGATCGTCATCCGCAACGGAGTCGCCTACCGGGACGAAGGCGCCCGCGAAGGGCTCGCCTTCTACCGGGACGGCACGGTGGAGGTCTACGACGAGACCGCCACCACGGCCGACCAGCTCGTCGCCGAGGGTGTCTGGAACACCTTGTCCTTCGGTCCGACGCTCGTGAAGGACGGGGGCGTCGTCGACGGCATCGATCAGGTCGAGGTCGACACCAACGTTGGCAACCACTCGATCCAGGGCAACCAGCCACGCACCGCCGTCGGCGTGATCGGCACGAACCACCTGGTCTTCGTCGTCGTCGACGGGCGCAGCCCTGGCTACAGCGCCGGCGTCACCATGCCGGAGCTGGCCCGGATCATGCAGGACCTGGGCGCAACGACGGCCTACAACCTCGACGGCGGCGGGTCCGCGACGATGGTCTTCGGCGGGGAGCTCGTGAACAACCCGCTCGGCCACGGCGAGGAGCGGGGCACCTCCGACATCCTCTACGTCGAAGGCTCAGCGACATCGTGATCGTCCTCGTACCCGCCTACGAGCCGGGCCAGCGGCTGGTCCAGCTTGTCGAGGCCCTCTGCGCCGCAGCCCCCGACGTCGGCATCGTCGTCGTCGACGACGGCAGCGGCCCGCGCCATCTGGAGGTGTTCGACGCCGTACGGGCGCGCGGCGCGACCGTGATCGGCCATCCGGTCAACCGCGGCAAGGGCTAGGCCCTGCGATCAGGGTTCCGGTACGTGGCCCGGATGCACCCCGACCAGGACGTCGTGTCCGCCGACTGCGACGGCCAGCACACGGCCGTCGACATCCTGCGCGTCGCAGCCCGGATGCAGGCATCCGGAACCATGGTGCTCGGCGCCCGTGAGTTCTGCGGCGCCGTCCCGGCGCGGAGCCTGCTGGGCAACCGGGTCACCCGAGCGCTTGTCGGCGCGGTCACGCACTGTCGGCTCCAGGACACCCAGACCGGCCTCCGCGGATACCCGAGCGCCATGCTGGCCTGGCTGCAGACCGTCCCTGGCAACCGGTTCGAGTACGAGCTGACGGTCCTGCTGAGCGCGGCGCGCGCCGGTCTCCCGGTCGAGGAGCTGCCCGTCGCGACGGTGTACCTCGAGGACAACGCCTCGTCGCACTTCCGGCCGGTGATCGACTCCCTGCGCGTCCTCCGGCCGCTCCTGACCTTCTCGGCGTCGTCGTTCGCCGCCTTCGGAATCGACACGCTCGCCCTGATGGTCCTCACCCGGCTGTCCGGGATCCTGTGGCTGTCCGTGCTGGCCGCCCGCGCCATCAGCTCGACCGTGAACTTCCTGGTCAACCGCCGATGGGTGTTCGGCAGCCGCGCCCGGCACTGGGGCCTCGAGGCCCTGCGCTACTGGGCGCTGGTGGCCGTGCTGCTCACCGCCAACTACGCCCTGCTCGCCACGATGACCGAAGCCGGCCTTGCCCTGCTCCCCGCGAAGCTGGTCACCGAGGCGGTGCTCTTCGTCGCGAGCTACGAGGTGCAGCACCGGTTCGTCTTCGCTGCTCCCCGGCGGGCCGCCACCGGAGCGCCCGAGGCACCGCGGCCCGCCGACCTGAGCCGCTTCTCGCCGCATCCCCAGCCAGACCGGACCGCCAGGTAGGCGCGGCGCGTCGACCCGGGGCACCCAGGAGGTGCCTGGCCGGGTCTCAACAGGCGGACCGCGACGCCCTGAAGTAATCTGCCAGAACTGGCTTAGGGGTGGCACGACAGGCGTACGGTTTGCCCGTCCACTCAAGCCGAGGAGGGCAATCATGGCGAAGGGCTCGCCGTCAGCCGACCTGAACGATCCCGGTCGAGCCCACTCCGACGTGGCCGCTCGAGCCGCGCGCCCCGTCACCCACGTCACCTCAGCCGCTGCCGCCCGGGCGCGCCGACCTTCGGCCCACCGGACCGCCTCGAGCGGTTCGACCACGCCGTCTCCACACAGCCCGCGGGAGGCATCCTGCGCGCCGCGCAGTTCCGAGCACCACAACCCCGGAGGTAGGAACACCATGAAGCGCCCACTCGGATACCTGGCCGTAGGCCTGGCCATGACCTTCACGCTCGCCGCGTGCGGCGGGGGTAGCGGCGGCGACACCGGTGGCGGCGACACCGGTGGCGGCGATGCGACCTTCCCCGTCGGGCCGATCACGATCTGGTACTCCAACAACGAGCAGGAGGTCGCCTGGGGAGAGCAGGTGGTGGCCGCCTGGAACACGGAGAACCCCGACGAGACGGTGACGGCCCAGGAGATCCCGGCCGGCAAGTCCTCCGAAGAGGTCATCGGTGCCGCGATCACCGCCGGCAACGCGCCCTGCCTGGTGTTCAACACCTCGCCCGCCGCGGTGCCGCAGTTCGAGAAGCAGGGTGGGCTGGTGCCGCTGGACAGCTTCCCCGACGGCAAGGAGTACGTCGAGTCGCGGACCGGCGACGCCGCCGAGCAGTACCAGTCGACGGACGGCCAGTACTACCAGCTCCCGTGGAAGGCCAACCCGGTGATGATCTTCTACAACAAGGACCTGCTGAAGAAGGCCGGAGTCGACCCGGAGAACCCGCCACTGGCGACGTACGACGAGTTCCTCGACACCAGCGACAAGA
>JBBRCL010000054.1:0-17073 GCA_038204895.1 Actinomycetales bacterium
GCAGGTCCTGGACACCCAGACCAAGCTGCTCACCCACGCCATCCGGATGGCCGCGTTCAACACCATCACCACCCTGGCCCGAGCGGTGCGGGTCTACACCGGCTACGCCCGCGCGAACGACGAAGCCCACAACCTGGTCCGACAGGGGTTGACCGGCAGCGGCGACATCGACCCCGGCGACGGGGTCCTGACCGTGCGCCTCGACCCGCTCCCCACCCAGCGCGCCACCACCGCCATCGCCGAGCTCTGTGAGCACCTGACCGCCACCCAGACCCGCTACCCCGGCACCGACCTCGTCCTACGCTACGAAGTCAAAACCCACCCCTGACCACGCACGAAAAATGACGCCATGTCAGGAGCCCTGGAAGCCGCCCGCCTTCACCCGCTGCGTGGCCAATCCGCTCGCGATGCGGACGAACGCTCGTGGCGTCGCCACCCTCATCGTCGTCGGCCGGCACACCGGTGAGTTCCGCAGAGTGCCGGTCATCCCGGTCGAGGTCGGCCCGAGCCGCTACCTGGTCTCCCCGTACGGCGAGTCCGACTGGGTCCGCAATCTCCGGGCCGCCAGCAGGGGCGAGCTGAGCAGCAAGGGGCGAACCGAGGCCTTCCACGCCAGTGAGGTCCCCGTCGACGAGCGGAGGGCCATCATCGCCCGGTACCGCGAGGTGGCCCCGAGCTCGGTGGAGCCCTGCTTCCGGAAGCTGCCCGACGCCGGCGACCACCCGGTGTTCAGGGTCGACTAGGAGCCAAGCCCGACTGCCACGGACCGATGCTGACCGGCACCCCGGCCGCACGGAGCCGTCGCACGGTCTCCTCGAGGATTCGGACGGCGCGACGCCGGGCTCCCCAGCCGTAGTCGCGCGACGGGTGGTGCACGCGCAGCGAGGTGCCGGTGGGGGTGGCGGTGGCGTCGGCGACGACCACCCCGCGCTCGGGCAGCATCGCGGAGAGCAGCTCCCACCAGCTGGTGCGCGCGGCCTCGAGGTGCAGCGGCTCGGTCGTGGACTTGAGGCGGAACCCCTCGCCGGTCAGCGCCTCGGCCAGTGCGCCGAGCGCGGTCTGCGGCGGGCAGCCCGCCTCGAGCACGATCGTCGGCCGGGGCACCGTGATCGGCCACGGGCTCAGCGGTTCGTTCACGCCAGGGCCCCTTCCTCGCGGTCATGGGGACGCTAGCAGCGAGGCTCGGTAGGCGGTGTGCGATCAGCCCGCCGAGACCGGCTGGCGCAGGATCGTGCGCAGCTTCTCCGGCGCGGTCCGCCGCGGGTCGCCGAGGTACACCTCGTGGTGCTTCCCGCGGCGGACGAGACCGGCGTCGGCGATGAACGCGTGCAGCGCCGCGATGGTCGGCGCCTCGTCGGCGTACGGGCCGTGGTGCATCACCTGAACCGCGTCGCCCTCGTCGAGCACCTCCAGCCGGAGGCCCTCCGCAGACGGCGCCTTGCCCTTGCGAGCCGCCGCCGCGACGGCGTCGGCCACCAGGTCGGCGGTCACGACGGGCGGCTGGGCGATGAGCATCGTCCACAGCCAGTCCTCCCGGTGGTCCATCGAGAAGCCGGCCATGTCCGGTGCCCACCACAGGCCTTTGAGCGGCATCACGGTCCACGGCTCGCCGCCGGCCTTCTTCACCATGAACCGAAGGCCGTAGGCGATGGCGTAGAGCGTCCCGACGGCGTCCGCGTAGGCCGGGGCGGACCGCGGGTCCCCGACGCCGTCCACCATGAGGTAGGTCAGCGGCGGGACGGTGATCCGCACCGGGGTGTCCGGGGCGCGGTAGAGGTCGGGATAGGTCCGCCGCAGGTCGGTGATCGGTGGAGCAGCGGCCACCTCAGGCCTGCCCGACCGGGGCGATCGGCACGCACACCTCGGTCACCCAGTGGCTCGGCTCGGGGTCCTCGTGCGGGGACACCAGGTAGATGTTGTACATCGGCCCATCGAACCGGTAGCCGTTCTCCGGCACCCAGTGGCCGACGGCCTCCATCACGGCGCCGATGCCGTCGTACGGGCCGTTCAGGACGCCGAGCGCGACCTCCTGCTCCAGCACCTCGACGCAGTGGATGTCGCCGGAGGCTGCGAACGGTGCGACGACGTCGAACTGGACCTCGACGTCGCAGTCGGACTCCTTGTGGTCCTCGTCGTGGAACACGGCGACGGTCCGGGCGTCCGGCGCGGGAACGGATCCCAGGCCGAACATCGCCGGGATGAGGCGCTGCCACAGCAGGGCCTCATCCGCGTAGCTCGGGATGACGTCCCGGACGGATGCGGTGATGCGCGCGGGCTTGGTGCGATGGCTGATCGTGACGGACATGGCAGGTTCCTCCAGTGCAGTGATGAGGTGGTCGACCTCCCGGACCCGGTCGACGACGTCGGCGGCCTCGGCGATGAGTCGCGACCGCTGCCGTTCGAGCACCGCACGCACGGCACGCGGGTCGTCGAGTATCGGCACGCAGGCCGCGATCTCGTGGACCCCGAGCCCGATGTCGCGCAGCTCGCGCACCCAGCGCGCAACGGACAGCAGCGCGGGGGAGTACGAGCGGTAGCCGAGTGGCGATCCACCCGGGACGGGCGCAGCAGGTCGTGCTCGTCGTAGTACCGGAGCATGCGGACGCTCAGCTGGGACAGGCGTGAGAACTCACCGATGGTCAGCAGGCGCTCGCCGGTGGGAGGCATGTCCATGACTGAACACTCTGACACCGTGTGAGACGCAAGTGGGCCGGTTTCAGTCGCCCTCGACCGTGACGACCTCGTGGCCGTCGGCCACGGTGATGTCGCCGCGCACGAACGGTGTGGGCTCGAGCACGGAGTACACGGCGCCCGACGACGCCGTGCGCGTCTCGAGCAGGTGGAAGCCCGACGGCGGTGCGTCCGGGGTGAAGAGCCGTTTGCCGGAGCCGACCGTCACAGGGACGACGAGCAGGCGGTACTCATCGATCAGGCCGGCCGCGTGCAGCGACGCCGCGAGGCGCGCGCAGCCGTGCACCTGGAGCTCGCCGCCCGGATGCTCCTTGAGTCGGGCGACGGCCGCGAGGGGGTCGCCGGTGAGGATGGTGGTCGGCCCCCAGCCGGGCTCGGTGATCGTGCTCGACACCAGGTACTTCGGCAGCGTGTTGAGCGCGGACGCCACGGGATCGGCCGGGTCGGTCACCTGGGGCCAGAACTGCCGCATCAGCTCGAATGTGGTGCTGCCGAACAGCAGGGCTTCCGCGCGGGTGAACCAGCCCGAGACGATCTCGCCGAACTCCTCGTCGTTCGCGTACGGCACGAGCCATCCGCCGCGGTCGAACCCGCCGGACGGATCCTCCTCGGGGCCACCGGGGCCCTGCATCACGCCGTCCAGGGTGAGGAAGGCGTGCACGGTGAGTCTCATCGCTCCGCCTCCTTGGGGTCGTCGCTCGTGGGCTGTCGTTCTGCAGGTGCAGACCGCTCGCGGCCCCGGAAGTCATCGGGGTGAAGCATCCGGGCTGGGCCGTCGACGCCGAATGCGACCACCGCCGAGGGCGGGGTGCTCCCGTTGGTGGCGCGGGCGGTGGGTCCGTGCGTGCGGCCTAGACCTCGGCGAGCGTCGGCAGCGCAGTTTCGCGCTCGCGGCGCTTGAACCAGACGTAGGCACCGACGCCGATGAGGGTCACGCCGAACTCGAAGGCGTAGGCGGTGACGCTCGAGTGGTTGTACAGGCCCAGGCCGACCAGCGGTGAGCCGGGGAACGCGAGCGGGATGTCCGGGGGAAGCGGGCTCCCGTTCCCCATGATCGCCCCCATGGGATGTGCGACGAAGTCCAGTATCCAGTGGCTGAACACCGCGAGCCCGTAGACGACGCAGACCCGGGTCTTCTTGCCCAGCGTGCGCATCACCACGACCACGACGGCCGACCAGACCGCGGACATGAGGAGCCCGTGAGTCACCCAGAACGGCACATCGACGAAGAGCGACACCGGCGGGAAGTGCGCGAGGTCGAGGGCCTCGGCGGCCACCGCCAACCCGAAGGCATTCGCCTCGGGCGCCGCCCACTTGCCCGCCATTCCCGTGGCAAGGTGCGCGATCAACGGCATCCCCGTCTCCTCGGCTCCCAGTGCGATGACCGGCCACGGTGCACGATCCACCGCGGAGAGTACTCCCTGTCGGACGCCGATGGGCGCTCGCACAGGTGGGGTGGACGTGCGCCCGTCGTGGGCGCCGCCGTCTACGCTCGGGTGCGTGACCACCGCGCTGTACCGCCGCTACCGGCCGGAGACCTTCGCCGAGGTGATCGGTCAGGAGCACGTCACCGAGCCGCTCGCCCAGGCGCTGCGCGCGGACCGGGTCTCGCACGCCTACCTGTTCTCCGGCCCGCGTGGCTGCGGCAAGACGACGTCGGCCCGGATCCTGGCGCGCTGCCTGAACTGCGCGCAGGGCCCGACGCCGGACCCGTGCGGCGTCTGCGACTCCTGCCTCGAGCTGGCCCGCGGTGGCTCGGGCAGCCTTGACGTGGTCGAGATCGACGCGGCCAGCCACAACGGCGTCGACGACGCGCGCGACCTGCGCGAACGCGCCGCATACGCCCCGGCCCGTGACCGGTTCAAGATCTTCATCCTGGACGAGGCGCACATGGTCACCACGCAGGGCTTCAACGCCCTGCTGAAGATCGTCGAGGAGCCGCCGCCGCACGTGAAGTTCGTGTTCGCGACCACCGAGCCGGACAAGGTGATCGGGACCATCCGGTCGCGCACCCACCACTACCCGTTCCGGCTGGTCGCGCCGGACACCCTGCAGCCCTACCTCGCGCAGATCTGTGCGAGCGAGGGTGTCACGGTCGGGCCCGGCGTCCTGCCCCTTGTGGTGCGCGCGGGCGGCGGTTCGGTGCGCGACTCGCTGTCGGTGCTCGACCAGCTGGTCGCCGGCGCCGGGCCGGGCGGGCTCGACTACGAGAGCGCGGTGGCGCTGCTCGGGTACACCCACGCCACCCTGCTGGACGACACCGTTGAGGCGATCGCCGCCCGCGACGGCGCGTCGGCGTTCCGGGTGGTGGACCGGGTGATCGCCACCGGCCAGGAGCCGCGCCGGTTCGTCGAGGACCTGCTCGAACGGCTCCGGGACCTGATCGTGATCGCCGCCTCCGGGGATGCCGCCGAGGCCGTGCTGCGCACCCTGCCGACCGACCAGGTGCTGCGGATGCGTGCCCAGGCGACCGCCCTGGGCGCGTCGGAGCTGTCCCGGTCCGCTGACCTGGTGAACGCCGCGCTCACCGAGATGACCGGTGCGACGTCGCCCCGGCTGCACCTGGAGCTGCTGGTCGCCCGCCTGCTGCTGCCCGCCGCCGACGACGGCGCTGTCGGGTTGGGTGCGCGGCTGGACCGGGTCGAGCGCGCGCTGGGCACCGGTGCTGGTTCAGGCGCGCCGGGCGGCCGGCCCGCCTCGCTCGCGCCGGGCGGCCGGCCCGCCTCGCTCGCGCCGGCTGCGCCCGCGATGCCCGCGTCGATGCCGGAACCCATGCCCGTTCCGGAACCCATGCCGGCTCCGGAACCCATGCCCGCGCCGTCGTCCCCCGCCACGATGGATGCCGAGACGGTCCGGGGTCGCTGGCCGGAAGTGCTGCAGACCCTGCGGTCGCTGCGGTTGGCCACCTGGGTGCTGGTCAGCCAGAACGCCCAGGTGACCGAGGTGACCGGCGACGTCGTGACCCTCGCGTTCAGCACCCCGCAGCTGGCCACGACCTTCCGCACCGGCCCGCACCCGGGCAACGTCCAGCGTGCGCTGCACGAGACGCTCGGCCTTGACGTGCGGATCGAGACCGCGCTCGGGGCCGGGGCGACGCCCACCGCTGGCGCGACCTCGCCCGGCCCCACCGCAACATCTCCCGAGCAGGCGGCGGCGTCCTGGGACGCCCCACTGCCAGCCGAGCCCCCTGCCGACACCGAGCCGGGCCCGGCCGACGACGGCGCCCGCGCCGGCCGGGCGGACCGGCCCCGCGCGCCGCAGGGGCAGAGACCGGGTCGACCGCAGGCCCGCCGGTCCGCCCCCCGGTCGGCCGGCCCGGCCGCGCCCGAACCGCCCGAGCTCGACGCCGCGCCGGACGACGTGGATCTTGACGACTCGGGCCTGGTCGGCGCCCCGCTCGTCGCCCAGATGCTCGGCGGCACCGTGATCGACGAGCTCACCGAGGACGACTGACCCGGTCGCGGGCGGCGGCGTGAGCGCGGCGTCCGGCGCCGTCGTCGGTGGCACCCCGTAGGCTGAAGGGGTGTACGAAGGTGCGGTCCAGGACCTGATCGACGAGCTCGGGCGACTGCCCGGGATCGGTCCCAAGAGCGCCCAACGGATCGCCTTCCACCTGCTTGCGGAAGACCCCGAGGACGTCAAGCGGCTGGCCGAGGTGCTCCTCGACGTGAAGGCGCGCGTCAAGTTCTGCAGCATCTGCGGCAACGTCGCCCAGGAGGAGAACTGCCGGGTCTGCCGGGACCCGCGCCGCTCGCTGGCCACCATCTGCGTGGTCGAGGAGCCGAAGGACGTCGTCGCGGTCGAGCGCACGCGGGAGTTCCGCGGCAGGTACCACGTGCTCGGCGGGGCCATCAACCCGATCTCCGGCGTCGGCCCGGACGACCTGCGGATCGCCCAACTGATGACCCGGCTGGCCAACGGCACGGTCACCGAGGTGATCCTGGCAATGGACCCGAACGTCGAGGGGGAGGCGACCGCCACCTACCTCGCTCGGATGCTCGTCCCGATGGGACTGAAGGTGACGCGGCTGGCCTCTGGCCTACCCGTCGGGGGGGACCTGGAGTACGCCGATGAGGTCACGCTGGGGCGTGCCTTCGAGGGACGGAGACAGATCGATGCCTGACATCCCACACATCCCGCGCCGGTCGGCCAAGGCCGCCGGACCGGACCGGATGGACCTGGCGGACGACCTGCGTGACCTGGCGGCGTCCACCGCCTCCGAGGCTCGCCGGTTCCTCAGCACCGTCACCGAGGTCGCCTCCGGCAGCAACCCCGAGGTCGCCATCCCGCTGCTGCTCCTCGCGGTCTCGGACCTGCTCGCGGCCGGTGCGCGGCTGGGCGCGATGGTCGACGTCGTGCCGGACGACCGGTTCGAGCCGGACGTCGGCCCGGACGCGGACCTGGACCCGCTGGGTGCAGCGCTGGAGAACCTCTTCGAGGGCATCGACGACTACAGCGAGGTCGACGACCCGGTGCTCGGCCGGACGATCGTCACGTCGACGATCTCCGGGGACCTGGTGCTGATCGCCGGGGCGCTCGCCCAGGGCCAGCGGCACTACGACGCCGGTCAGGTGCTCGAGGCGCTCTGGTGGTGGCAGTACTCCTACCTGGCCAACTGGGGCGAGCGGGCGTCGGCCGTGCTCCGGGTGCTTCAGGGCGTGCTGGGCCACCTGCGCCTGGACGTGGACGATGAGGTCGCGGCCGAGGCGGAGTTCCACGCCCTGCACTGCGAGTAGCCCGGCGTCAGACCAGCCCGGCGTCCGGCCCGAAGACTGGGGCCAGCCGATCCCAGCGCGAGATCTGGCACCCGTCGGTGCGGTCGAACCGAGCGCTGACCCGCTCGCCGTCGACGGTGCCCTGCACTGTCGCGACCTGCGGCCCACCCCACTGCTCGGTGCACGCAACGTCCCGCGGCGTCGGGGCGAACGCGTCCGCGCCGCCGGCCGCGGTCAGCGCGGCGCAGGCGGCCGCCGGGTCGGGGTGGTCGCCGCCCGCCGGTTCGCAGGTGAGGGTGAACGTCTGGGTCGCGCCCTCACCGGTCGCGTCGACGGTGATGGTGAGGTCGGCCGCGACGGCGGTAGCCGGGGGCTCGTCGCCAGGGGTCGCCGATGGCGTCGGGTCGTCGGAGGAGACGGGGTCGTCCGGTGAGCCGCCGGGGGCGTCGTCGCGCGGCGTCTGGCAGCCGCTCAGCGCGAGCACGGCCGCGAGCAGGGCCATGAGCAGCGCGGTCGCGAGCCGGCGCTGCGGCGTCGTGCCCCGGCCGGCGTGCGGCGTCGTGCGTGGCATGGTGCCTCCTCCCACCCAGTATGTGTCGCGGGCCCGCCGATCGCGGCGCGCCGTGATCAACCGATACCGCCGGGCCACCCACCCACATGGCGGAAAGGCTGAGGGTCTCGCCCGCGCGGCGCACTATCCTTCACCGCACCACCGCCCGGTGCCCGCCGCCGGGTCAGCACCCGTCACCAGACACCCGTCACCACCCGGAGCGCACCCGTGGGCCTGATCGTGCAGAAGTACGGAGGTTCCTCCGTCGCGGACGCCGCCAGCATCAAGCGGGTGGCCAAGCGGATCGCGGAGGCCGAGCGCGCCGGGGACGACGTCGTCGTCGTGGTCTCTGCGATGGGCGACACCACAGACGAACTGATCGCCCTCGCCAACCAGATCACCCCGATGCCCCCGGCCCGCGAGATGGACATCCTGCTCACCGCGGGCGAGCGGATCTCGATGTCCCTGCTCGCGATGGCGATCGCCAACCTTGGCGTGCACGCCCAATCGTTCACCGGCCAGCAGGCGGGTGTGATCACCGACGAGTTCCACGGCAAGGCCCGGATCATCGACGTCAAGGCCAGCCGGATCCGCCAGGCGATCGACTCCGGCAACGTCGCGATCGTCGCCGGGTTCCAGGGTGTCACCGAGCACACCAACGACGTGACGACCCTCGGCCGCGGCGGCTCGGACACCACGGCCGTCGCGCTCGCAGCCGCGCTCAAGGCCGACGTCTGCGAGATCTACACCGACGTCGACGGCGTCTTCACCGCCGACCCCCGGATCGTGCCCACCGCGCGCAAGCTGGACCGGATCACCTACGAGGAGATGCTGGACCTAGCCGCCAGCGGGGCCAAGGTGCTGATGCTCCGGTGCGTGGAGTACGCCCGCCGGAACAACGTCACCATCCACGTGCGCTCGTCGTTCTCGGGCCGCGAGGGAACGTTCGTCACAGACGCCCCGATCGAGGGAGAAGGACAGATGGAGCAGCCGATCATCTCCGGTGTCGCGCACGACCGGAGCGAGGCGAAGATCACCATCGTCGGCGTCCCGGACGTCCCCGGTACCGCGGCGGGGATCTTCGAGGTCGTCGCCGCCGCCGGCGTGAACATCGACATGATCGTGCAGAACGTCTCGGCGGCGCAGACCGGCCTGACCGACATCTCCTTCACCCTCCCGGCTACCGACGGTCAGCGGGCGACGACGGCGCTGCAGGAGATGCAGGCGGAGATCGGCTTCGACTCCCTGCAGTACGACGACGCGATCGGCAAGCTCTCCCTGGTGGGCGCCGGGATGAAGTCGCACCCCGGTGTGTCAGCGAGGCTCTTCGGCGCGCTGCGCGACGCCGGGATCAACATCGAGATGATCTCCACCTCGGAGATCCGGGTCTCCGTCGTGACCCGTGCCGACCAGCTCGACGACGCGGTGCGCGCGGTGCACACGGCGTTCGAGCTGGACACCGACGCGGGCGAGGCAGTGGTCTACGGCGGGACGGGGCGGTGGCCATGAGTGCACAGGGACTTCGGATCGCCGTCGTCGGCGCCACCGGGCAGGTGGGCGGCGTGATGCGGCGGATGCTCGACGAGCGGGACTTCCCGGTCGCGTCCATCCGGTACTTCGCCTCGGCCCGGTCGGCCGGGCGCGTCCTGCCGTGGCGCGGTGCGGAGGTGGAGGTCGAGGACGTGGCCACCGCCGGCCTGAGCGGCATCGACATCGCTCTGTTCTCCGCCGGTGGCAGCACGTCACGGGAGCAGGCGCCGCGGTTCGCGCAGGCGGGTGCGATCGTGATCGACAACTCCTCCGCGTGGCGCCGCGACCCGAACGTCCCGCTCGTCGTGAGCGAGGTCAACGGCGAGGCCGTCGACCACACCCCCAAGGGCATCATCGCCAACCCGAACTGCACCACCATGGCCGCGATGCCGGTGCTCAAGCCGCTGCACGACGCCGCGGGGCTCCGCCGGTTGATCGTGTCCACCTACCAGGCGGTCTCCGGCAGCGGGCTCGCCGGCGTGGCCGAGCTCGAGGGCCAGGTGCGCGCCGTCATCGGCCAGGACATCGCGGCGCTCACCCACGACGGCGGGGCGGTCACCTTCCCCGCCCCGGTCAAGTACCTGCGCCCGATCGCGTTCAACGTGCTCCCGGTGGCCGGTTCGGTGGTCGACGACGGCTCGTTCGAGACCGATGAGGAGCAGAAGCTGCGGCACGAGAGCCGCAAGATCCTCGACATCCCGGACCTGCTGGTCTCCGGCACCTGCGTGCGGGTACCGGTGTTCACCGGGCACTCCCTGTCGATCAATGCCGAGTTCGCCCGCCCGCTGTCCGTTGCGCAGGCGACCGAGCTGCTGGCTGCGGCGCCGGGTGTTGAGCTCTCCGACATCCCGACCCCGCAGCAGGCGGCCGGCGCGGACCCGAGCTTCGTCGGTCGGCTGCGGGTGGACCCGGGGGTCCCGGACGGCCGCGGCCTGGCGATGTTCGTCAGCAACGACAACCTGCGCAAGGGTGCCGCGCTGAACGCGGTGCAGATCGCCGAGCTGGTGGCCTCGCGGCGCTTCGGCCGCTGACGGGGCGCGACCGTGCATTCCGGCGCGACCCTGCACGCCGGCGCGACAGCGCCGTCGAACAGGGTGCCCCAGGAGAGTGCTTGCGTTTCTCGCGGTCCTATGGTTCATTTGTGGAGTAATGAACCAACGAGGCAGACGGGGAACGGAGGCGTGACCGTGTTCGACGGACGCGATCCGATCTACCTGCAGATCGCCGACCAGATCCGCACCGAGATCCTCAGCGGCGCCCTCGGGGCGGAGGAGCAGGTCATGTCGACAACGCAGTACGCCACCACGTACCGGATCAACCCCGCGACCGCCGCAAGGGCGTTCAGCGAGCTGGTGGACGAGGGGACTCTCTACAAGCGGCGCGGCGTCGGCATGTTCGTCGCGCCCGACGCCCGCGACCGCCTGCTCGCCCAGCGTCGCGACCGCTTCTTCGCCGACGTCGTCGACCCCGTGGCCGCGGAGGCCCGGATGCTCGGCATCCCGGTGGCCGACGTCGTCGCGCGCCTGCGCTCCCAGGCCGACCACCCAGGCAAGGACGGTGAGAACCGATGAGCATCGGCGTCGAGGTCCGCGACCTCACCGTCGCCTACGGCCGCACAGTGGCCGTCGACCACGCCGGACCGACGATCCAGCCCGGCACCATCTGCGGGCTGCTCGGCCGCAACGGCTCGGGCAAGACGACGTTGCTGTCGGTGCTCGCCGCCTTCCGCCGGGGCCGGTCCGGCACGGTGCTGGTCGACGGCGAGGACCCGTGGGAGAACCAGCGCGTGATGGCGCAGGTCTGCCTGATCCGGGAGAGCGGCGATCCGGCGAGCGACGTCGAGCTCCGGGACACCGTCGGCCTGCTGGAGCAGCTCCGCCCGACGTTCGACCGCGCCTTCGCCGAGCGGCTTCTCGAGACCCTCGAGCTGGACCCGGGCCGCACGCCGGCGAAGCTGTCCCGGGGCAAGAAGTCCGCCTTCGGGGTGGTCGTCGGGCTGGCCACCCGTGCGCCGCTTACCCTCCTGGACGAGGTGCACCTCGGCATGGACGCGCCGTCGCGCTACGCGTTCTACGACACGTTGATCGCCGACTACGCGGCGCACCCGCGGACCGTGGTGATCTCCAGCCACCTGATCGACGAGGTGCAGCGCATCCTGGAGCACGTGATCATCCTCGACCGCGGCCGGGTGCTGCTCGACGAGGACGCCGAGACGCTCCGCTCCCGCGGCGTCTCGGTGACCGGGCCCACCGACGCCGTGGATGCTTTCATCGACGGACGCCGGGTGCTCAGCCGCCGGCACCTCGGCCGCACCTCACAGGTGACCGTCTACGGGGAGCTCGAGCCCGCCGGCGCCGCTGCGGCGCACACCGCGGGCCTGGAGCTGGGTGGCGTCGACCTGCAGGACCTGTTCGTGGACCTCACCTCGAAGGAGGCGGCGCGATGACCGACGTCGACCTCACCGCTGCCGTCGACCGGCGCCCTGCCGTGGTTCGCAGGTCCCCGGTCGCCGGGACCGTCAGGTGGCTGCTGCGCACCCACCTGCGGGTGGCGGCGTGGGTGGGCGCCGTCGCAGGCGTTGTCGTGGTGGTGATCCTGGTGCTCGTCGACCGGTTCGGCGTCGTCAACGCCTCCGCTGTCCCGTTCGCCCGGCAGGGTCTGCTCTGGTTCCCGTTCACGCTCTCGAGCATCCTGGCCACCAGCTACGTCAACGTGCATGTGGCCATGGGGCTGACCCGGCGCGCACTCGGCCGCGCGACGGTCCTCACGGCGCTGATCATGTCCCTGGTGTACGCGACGGTCCTGATCGCCGCCTTCGGCGTCGAGGGGGTGGTCTATCACGCGCTCGGCTGGCCGCATGCGGTCACCCAGGGGCTCCCCGCGCTGGCCGGGACCACGGGGACCGCCGCGGCACCCATGTTGTTCGTGGACTTCCTGCTGCTCGCCGCCGCCGGCCAGCTCTGCGGGCTGTTCTGCGGGATCGTCTACTACCGAGCCGGCGGCCTCTGGGGCACGCTCGCCCTCCCGCTGACCGTCGGGCCGGTGGTCGCCCTCAACCTCTGGCTCTCGACCGAGGTCACCGGCAGCGGCACCAACAGTGTCGCGGCGTTCGTCCAGGATGCCGGCGTCACCGAGCGGATCGCCGTCACGGTGGTTGTCCTCGTGGTGGTCGGGGTCGCGTACCTGTGGGTGGTTCGCGTCACGGTCGTCCGGCCCCTGACCAGCTGACTGCTCGAACGAAGGGAACCGACCATGACGCCGGTCATCCAGGTGGAGCACCTGCGCAAGGCGTGCGGCACCAAGGTTGCGGTCGACGACGTCTCGCTCACCGTCGACCGTGGCGAGATCGTCGGCGTCCTCGGCCCCAACGGCGCCGGCAAGACCACCACTGTCGAGTGCATCGCGGGTCTGCGTGCCCCCGACGCCGGCACGGTCCGGGTCAACGGGCTGGACCCGCGCAAGGACGGCCCGGTGCTCCGCGAGCGGGTCGCCCCGCAGCTGCAGGAGAGCGAGATGCCCGCCCGGATCCGGGTCATCGAGGCGATGGAGCTGTATGCCTCCTTCTACGCCGACCCGGCCGATCCGGATGAGCTGCTGCGGGATCTGGGCCTGGTCGACCGGCGTGACGTGCAGTTCCGCCGGCTGTCGGGGGGGCAGAAGCAGCGCCTGTCGGTGGCCCTCGCCCTGGTCGGCAACCCGGAGGTCGCCATCCTGGACGAGCTGACCACCGGCCTGGACCCGCAGGCCCGCCGCGAGACCTGGGGTCTGATCGAGCGGGTGCGCGACCGTGGGGTCACCATCCTGCTGGTCACCCACTTCATGGACGAGGCCGAGCGGCTCTGCGACCGGGTGATGCTGATCGACGCGGGCCGGGTGATCGCCGAGGGCTCGCCGGCCGACCTCGCCGCCCGGGTGAACCAGCAGACGGTCCGGTTCCGCACGACGACGCCGGTGCCGGCCGGGCTGCTGGAGGCCCTTCCCGGTGTTGCGGCGGTGGTCGTCGACGGGGGCCACTACGAGGTGCGCGGGGCCGACGTCGCCGTCGACGTGGTGCTGGCCCTGAACGGCGTCGGCATCCGCCCCGAGCGGCTGACGGCCGAACAGGGCTCCCTGGAAGAGGCGTTCGTCTCCCTCGTCCGACCCGTGGAGGTGTGACATGTCCGCGACGTCCCCCCAGGTCCTCGCACGACTCACCCGCGTGGAGGCCCGGCTGTACCTGCGCGAGCCGATCGCACTGTTCTTCGGGCTGGTGTTCCCCGGGCTGCTGCTCGTTGTGCTCGGGTTGGTGATGCCCTGGGCCGACCAGCCGTTCGACAGCACGGACCCGGTGCTCTCCCAGATCACGGCGATGACCGCCTACACGCCGATCGTGCTGGCCCTGGCCATCGGCACCGTCGCCTACTCGACGTTTCCGCCGATGATGGCCACCTATCGGGAGAAGGGGGTGCTGCGGCGGCTGTCCACCACCCCGCTGCCGCCGTCCAGGCTGCTGGTCGCCCAGCTCTTGGTGCACCTGGCCAGCCTGCTCGCCGCCTCCGTGCTCGCCGTCGTCGCCGGCGTCGTCATCCTTGACGTGTCCCTGCCAACGCAGCCGGCGCTCGTCCTGCTCGGCTTCGTCCTTGGCGCCGCGTCCTCGATCGCCGTCGGCTGTCTGATCGCTGCGGTCGCTCCGACGACGGGCGCGGCAACCGGCACCGGGATGTCCGTCTACATGCTCTCGATGTTCTTCGCCGGGGTATGGCTGCCGCTGCCCCTGATGCCCGAGGTGGTGCAGACCATCAGCCGCTTCACCCCGCTCGGCGCGGCCTCGCAGGCGTTGGCGGCAGGCTGGTACGAGCACCGGTTCCCGGGGGTGGAGCTGCTGGTGATGGTGGTCTGGACGGCGGTGCTGGTGCCGCTCGCGGCGCGGCTGTTCCGCTGGACCTGAGGCTCAGGTGGCGAACCAGGGCTGCGCCGTCGTGCCTGCCTGTGCGGCGTCCAGGTAGGCCAGGGTGCGGGCAATCCGCTCGACGGACGAGGCGTTGATCGGCTCCGGCAGAGCGTCGCGGTGGAACCAGCCGACGTCGGTCGACTCGTCGTCACCCACCGTCGCCGCCCCGCCGACGGCCCGGCACCAGAAGCACACGTCGAGGTACTGGGCGACGTCCCCGTTGGCGTAGGTGATCACCTCGCTGGTCGAGACCGCGGTCAGCGCGACGGCCTCGGTGACGACGCCGGTCTCCTCCAGCACCTCACGGACGGCCGCGACCGCGGGCTCCTCGCCGGGCTCGAGGATTCCGCTCACGACGGCCCACCGGCCGTTGTCCGCGCGGCGGCCGAGCAGGAGGCGGCCGTCGTCGTCCACCACGACTGCCGAGACGCCGGGCAGCCACAGCGGGTGCGGGCCGACCAGGGTGCGGATCCGGGTGATGAACTCGGGGATGGGCACCCGGCGACTGTAGCGGCCTCAGCCGGCCATGCGCCCGACGACGAAGGCCCCGACCACGCGTCGGCTGTGGTCAGGGCCCTCGCACTGGTCGGGGTGACAGGATTTGAACCTGCGACCTCTTCGTCCCGAACGTGCCGCGTGGGGTGAATCCGCCGGTTCTACGGGACCGACAGGCGTCTCCGGGACCCTCCGGTGTGCCCTGGGGGTGACTCCGGGGTGAGCGTCAGGAGGCGGCGATGACGAGCTCGCCGTGGGTGGCGGCCTCGCGCGAGTCGATCTGTCGGAAGAAGATCCACGGCCCGTCGACCTCGTCGATGAGGACCCAGGACCAGAAGCCGGGACGCCCGGCAATGGCGACGCCCCCGGCCCCGTATCGGGTCGCGGCGCCGTCGACCTTCGCGATGTTGCGGTCCTCGTCGTCGACCCAGTTGAGGTCGGCGTCGATGTCGATGTGGATCATGCTGGGTCTCCTCTCAGCCCGCGTCAGCCGCGTAGTGGTGGTTCTCCACAAGAGTGTAGGTCGCCGAAGTCAACGCTCCGCCGTGCGGCGCCCGGCCCGGCGGGAGAACTCGTCGATCGCTATCAGGACGTTGGTCGCCTGCCAGGCACGGTTGCGTCGAGCGTCTGACGTGGGTGTCAGGACCCCGGCGTCGACCAAGGTGGCGATGGACGCTCGGGCGGCCGGTGCGGAGACGCCGAGGTTCGTGGCGGCACGGTCAGTGTTGATCACCGGCAGCGCGAACAACTGGTCGGCGAGCTGCCAGGCGGAGGAGTCGGTGCGGGCCTTGATCTGGTCCCGCCACTGCTGGCGGATTGTCAGGATGTCGTTGGCGAGCTGTCGGCCGTTGGCGACGGCGGCCAGGGCCGCGGCGGACATCTCGGCGACGATGGGGCTGGGGTCGCCGTCACGGTAGGCGCCCAGGGCGGCGAAGTACCGGTCGGGGGCACGCAGCAGCCCGGCGGACACCGGGACGGTGGTGTGCCGGGTGATCCCGTGGCCGTGCAGGACCGTGTGGACCAGGACTCGTCCGGTGCGGCCGTTGCCGTCGATGAACGGGTGGATGGTCTCGAACTGGGCGTGCAGGAGGGCGGCGTGCACTAGCGGTGGCACGTCGGCTCGTTGGCCGAACGTGCTGAGGTCGTCGATCAGTTCGGGGACCCGGTCAGCGTGCGGTGGGACGAAGTCTGCTTCGTGCGGGGAGATCGGTGAGGACCCGATCCACACCTGTTGGTCGCGCCACGTGCCTGCGTGGTCGGGTTCGGTGGTCTGGAGCAAGGCGGCGTGGATCGCGAGGATGGTGTCGGGGGTGACGGCGCCTCCGGCGTTCAGGGCGGTGGTCATGGCGTGGACGTTCGCAACGATGAGTGATGCGTTCTCCTTGCCGGGGGCACCGAGCTCGGCGAGGGCGATGTTGCGGGCGTTGGAGGTGAGGTGCTCGATTTGGGAGGAGGACGCTGACTCGGTGCGCAGCAGGACTGCGGGCATGGGGACGGGAAGGCCGACCATCTCGGTGTCGAAGCGGGTGACCTCGTTGGTGGCGTCCAGCGCGGCCGTGAGTGCGTCGGGTCGGAGCCGAGGGTCGAGGTTGGCGATGAACGGTGGGACGGCGGCCTTGTAGGGGCGGGCGGTCTTGAGCCGTTGCCACACGTCGAGGTGGCCTTCATTGATGGTGGACGTCCAGTCGCGGTCTTCGTAGGCGACCGGCGGCCAGCCGGAGGTGGGGTGCAGGCCGGGTTCGGTACGTGCGGTGCTGGACCATGGACCGCCTTGGGGCCGGCCGGCCTGTTGGCGTCGCTGGGTCATGGTTCCTCCGGAGCGCTCGAAACCTTGCACACGGCGCCCAGTCGGGGAAGGCTCGGTCGGGAGCCTTCCTTAAGAGCGCGTCTTAAGAATGCTTAGCAGCATATCATTGCGTACGACCGTGGCTTGGCAACGCGTGTTGGATCCCATCCTCTTCAGCGGCGGGCAGGGCCGGCTACAGGCTGGGACCGAAGCCGCGTTCGGGGTAGGACGGGTACACCGGGGCCGACGAGTGCCAGCGGCCGGGATCGGCCCCGCGTGCCAGCCTCGCGGCCTCGGCGAACCGCTCGGCCGCGGCTTCTGCCGCCCGGTCCCGGATGAGCTGTGCGGCCTCGTTCACGGGCAGGGCCTCGATCTC
>JBBRCL010000055.1:0-16996 GCA_038204895.1 Actinomycetales bacterium
CGCTGACTCATCGAAAGACCCATCCGCCGGGCGTACCCCGACCAACCGCCCCACCATCAGCGACACCCCGGACAAGCGGAGGTTCCCGAACGAGGCAACGTATCGACCCACGCGGAGATCTCTCATGAGTCAACGCGGGGGCGCGCATGAGCAGGTCCGAGGGTGGTACCGTTGAACTTCCCCCCGGAACCCTGAGCGGTGACCTCGGTGGCCATGCATCTGGCCACGTGGTACGGCGGGGAACCCGCCACCTCCATCGACCTCCAGTCGATCCTGTGGCAGGACAGCGCTGCCGGACTCGATCCGGGCGTTCAGACCATGCGGCCCTCCACAGCGAGCAGGCCGCCGACGAGGGGGAAGGACCTTCGTGACAGAGACCATCCATGCTGCGACGAGTGACGCATCAGCGGAACCGCGCAGCACCGCCCGGAGCGGCGCGCTCACCAACCTGCGCCTGCCCGAGTTGCAGACCCTGGCGGCCGACCTGGGAGTGTCCGGCACGTCCGGGATGCGCAAGAGCGATCTGATCGACGCGATCAGGGAGCGTCGCGGTGGGGGGCGCTCGGCGTCCCGCACCGACGCACCGCGGGTCGAGCAGGTCGTGCGGAACGCGCCGGAGGCTCGCCGCGACGAGACGTCGCGCGCGAGTGTTGCCACCGCCCGCACCGACCACCGGGACCACGTCGAGGAGTCCCCCGAGAACGAGACACCCGACGAGCGGGCGGCCCGCGCTGCAGCGGCTGCTCGCGCCGTCACCGATAACCGACCCCGGCGGGCCGGCCGGCCGGCCGGGCCTCCTGGTGAGCAGACGGACGGCGCCCAGCGCGACGTTCGGCGCGACAACCAGCGGGACGGCAACCGTCAGGACGGCAACCGTCAGGACAAACAGCGGGACGGCAACCGTCAGGACGGCAACCGTCAGGACAACCAGCGGGACGGCAACCGTCAGGACAACCAGCGGGACGGCAACCGTCAGGACAACCAGCGGGACGGCAACCGTCAGGACAACCAGCGGGACGGCAACCGTCAGGACAACCAGCGGGACGGCAATCGTCAGGACTACCAGCGCTCGGACGACGACGACACCAGTGGCGGCCGTCGCCGTCGGGGCCGCTACCGCGACCGCGACCGCAACAAGCGGCGCCCCGGGCGACCGGGCCAGGGCGACCTTGCCGGATACGACGACATCGAGGTCACCGACGACGACGTCCTGCTGCCCGTTGCCGGGATCCTCGACATCAAGGACAACTACGCGTTCGTGCGCACCTCCGGCTACCTGCCCGGTGACAGCGACGTGTACGTCTCGATGAACCAGGTCAAGAAGAGCGGTCTGCGCAAGGGCGACGCTGTCCTCGGCGCGGTCCGTCAGCCGCGCGAAGGCGAACAGCAGCCGCAGGGGCGTAACTCCAAGGTGAACGCGCTCGTGCGCCTGGACTCGATCAACGGGGTGTCTCCCGAGGAGGCGCACAACCGGCCGGAGTTCGGCAAGCTCACGCCGCTGTACCCGCAGGAGCGCCTGCGCCTGGAGACGTTGCCGAACATCATGACCACCCGGGTGATCGACCTGGTGGCGCCGATCGGCAAGGGCCAGCGTGGCCTGATCGTCTCCCCGCCGAAGGCGGGCAAGACGCTCGTGCTGCAGGCCATCGCCAACGCGATCACCACCAACAACCCAGAGGTCCACCTCATGGTCGTGCTCGTCGACGAGCGGCCTGAGGAGGTCACGGACATGCAGCGCACGGTGAAGGGCGAGGTCATCGCCTCGACCTTCGACCGGCCGGCGGACGATCACACGACCGTCGCCGAGCTGGCCATCGAACGGGCGAAGCGTCTGGTCGAGCTGGGCCAGGACGTCGTGGTGCTGCTGGACTCGATCACCCGACTGGGCCGGGCATACAACATCTCCGCCCCGGCGTCCGGCCGGATCCTGTCCGGTGGTGTGGACTCCAGCGCGCTGTACCCGCCCAAGCGGTTCTTCGGCGCCGCTCGGAACATCGAGCACGGCGGCTCCCTGACCATCCTGGCCACGGCCCTGGTGGAGACCGGGTCCAAGGCGGACGAGGTCATCTTCGAGGAGTTCAAGGGCACCGGGAACATGGAGCTCAAGCTCTCCCGCCAGCTCGCGGACAAGCGGATCTTCCCGGCGGTGGACGTTGACGCCTCCGGCACCCGCCGCGAGGAGATCCTGATCCCGGCAGACGAGTTGAAGATCAGCTGGAAGCTCCGGCGGGTGATGAGCGCGCTGGACTCCCAGCAGGCGATCGAGCTGCTGCTGTCCAAGCTGCGCGATACGCAGTCCAACGTGGAGTTCCTGCTGCAGGTGCAGAAGACGACACCGACCGCGCCCGGCCAGCGCGACGACTGAGGCACCGCGCCGGGACTTTTTCCGGTCCCGGTGTGGTTCTGGCAGACTGTCCCCTTGCTCGACGGTTCACGTGGGCTCCCGCCCACGACCCGTCGGCGATCGATGAGGAGAGATCCGTGAAGAAGGACATCCACCCGAAGTACGTGGAGACCACCGTGACGTGCACGTGTGGCAACACGTTCGTCACCCGCAGCACCGCGACGTCGGGTCAGATCCACGCCGACGTGTGCAGCAACTGCCACCCGTTCTACACGGGCAAGCAGAAGATCCTCGACACCGGTGGCCGCGTGGCCCGGTTCGAGGCGCGGTACGGCAAGCGCACCGCCGCCGCCAAGTAGCTCTCCGTCACGCCGGCGGGACCTCCGGGTCCCGTCGGCGCTGTCATGCTGGCCGGCGAGCGAGGGAGAGCGATGGGGCACCAGTTCGGGGCCGTCGAGGCGCTGCTGACCGAGCACGCGAGCATCGAGTCCGCCCTTGCTGACCCGGCGGTGCACGCCGACCCGCATCGCGCTCGCGCCCTCGGCCGCCGGTATGCCGAGCTGGGCCGGGTCGTCGCTGCCTACCGGGCCTGGCAACGGGCCGACGGCGACGCCGCCGCCGCTGCCGAGATGGCAGAGGACCCGGCGATCGCCGCAGAGCTTCCCGGGCTGTCCGACGCGACCGAGCACGCGGCTCAGTTGCTCCGCAGGCTCCTGGTGCCGCGGGACCCCGACGACGCCCGCGACGTCATCCTGGAGGTCAAGGCGGGGGAGGGTGGCGAGGAGTCCGCGCTGTTCGCCGGCGACCTGCTGCGGATGTACTCCCGGTACGCCGAACGTCGTGGCTGGGTCGCGGAGGTGCTCGACTCCACGGGCTCCGACCTGGGCGGGATCAAGGACGCGACGGTCTCGATCCGCTCCCGGGGCGCAACGGCGCCGGAGGACGGCGTCTGGGCGCACCTGAAGTACGAGGGCGGCGTGCACCGGGTGCAGCGCGTCCCGGTGACCGAGTCGCAGGGACGCATCCACACGTCCGCTGCCGGTGTGGTGGTGCTCCCCGAGGTCGAGGACGAGGCCGAGGTGCAGATCGACCCCGCTGACCTGCGCATCGACGTCTACCGGTCGTCCGGGCCGGGCGGGCAGTCGGTGAACACCACGGACTCCGCGGTCCGGATCACCCACCTGTCGACCGGCACTGTTGTGTCGTGCCAGAACGAGAAGTCCCAGCTGCAGAACAAGGAGCAGGCGATGCGCATCCTGCGGGCCCGGCTGCTGGCCGCGCAGCAGGAGCAGGCCGCGGTCACCGCCTCGGAGCTCCGCCGTTCGCAGGTCCGAACGGTGGACCGTTCGGAGCGGATCAGGACCTACAACTTTCCGGAGAACCGGATCGCCGACCACCGCACGGGTTTCAAGGCCTACAACCTCGACCAGGTGCTCGACGGCGACCTCGACCCCGTGGTCCGTTCGGCGATCGATGCCGACGAGGCGGCCCGGCTGGCCGCTGCCACAGGGTGAGTGCCCGGTGAGCGAGCCGACACCGACCGGCGGTGGGCGCCCGAGCCTGCGCGATGCGGTCCGTGCCGCGACGACTCTGCTCGCCGAGGCGGGTGTCCCGTCGGCCGACCACGACGCGCGGGCACTCGCCGCTCACCTGCTGGGCCTCGAGCGCGCCGAGCTCGCGCTCGCACCCGTCCTGCCAGATTCCTTCGCCGACGCGTACGCAGAGCTGGTCCGGCGCCGGCGCCTCCGGGAGCCCCTGCAGCACATCGTCGGACGGGCGCCGTTCCGGCACCTGACCTTGACCGTGCGGCCTGGGGTGTTCGTGCCCCGTCCGGAGACCGAGTCGGTGGCGCAGGTCGCTGTCGACGAGGTGCGCAGCCGGCCGACGACAGCCGAGCGGCCGGTGGTCGTCGACCTGTGCTGCGGTGCCGGCGGCATCGCGATCGCTGTCGCGACGGAGACCAAGGCCCGGGTGGTCGCGGTCGACGTCGCCCCGGAGGCCGTGGCTCTGACCAGGCAGAACGCGACGTCCTGGGGTGCCGACGTGCAGGTGATCCAGGCCGATGTCGCCGACCAAGGCATGCTCGCCGAGCTGGCGGCCGTTGTGGACGTCGTGGTCGCCAACCCGCCGTACATCCCGCCGGGCGCGGTGCCGATCGACCCGGAGGTGCGCGACCACGATCCGGACATCGCCCTGTACGGCGGCGGGCCGGACGGGCTGGCGGTGCCGAGTGCCGTCGTGGCGGCCGCGGTCCGCCTGCTGCGGCCGGGCGGCCTGCTGGTGATGGAGCACGCGGACGTCCAGGGTCCCGCCGCCCGCGAGCTGGTTGCGGTCACCGGGGCCTTCCACGACGTGCGAACCCTCCCGGACCTGGCCGGCCGGGACCGGATGGTGGTGGCGCGCCGGACCGAGGGGTCCCGCCCATCGCGCCCGGCGTGAAAGACTCGGCCTCCGTGACGGTCATGGACTGCACCGAACCGGCCTCCTGGGGCCCGGCCATCGACGAGGCCGTCAATGTCCTGGCACGCGGCGCTCTGGTGGTGCTGCCGACGGACACCGTCTACGGGATCGGTGCGGACGCGTTCGCCCCCGCCGCCGTCGCTGCGTTGCTGGCCGCGAAGGGGCGCGGACGCCAGATGCCGCCACCCGTCCTGGTGCCCGCGGTGGCGACCGTCGACGGTCTGTGCGCCCAGGTGCCCGAGGCGGCCCGACGCCTGATGGAGGCCTTCTGGCCGGGCGCCCTGACGATCATCTGCCGCGCACAGCCCTCGCTCGCCTGGGATCTGGGGGACACCAGCGGCACGGTCGCCGTGCGGATGCCGGACCACCCTGCGGCCCTTGCGCTGCTCCGCCGCACCGGGCCGCTGGCGGTGTCCAGCGCCAACCGCACCGGCGGGCCGGCTGCCATGACGGCCGAGGAGGCGCGCGACCAGCTCGGCGATGCGGTCGCGCTCTACCTGGACAGCGGTCGGGCACCGGGCGGTGTGGCGTCCACCATCGTCGACGCCACCGGGGAACGGCTCACGGTGGTCCGGGCGGGAGCCCTCGATCTGACGACCCTGCGCTCGGGCGTCGAGGGCGTCGAGGCGGGCGAGGCCGGGTGAGGGTCTACTTGCTGGTCATGCTGGTCGCCGCGGCGGTCACCTACCTGACAACGCCCCTGGCCCGATGGCTGGCGCTGCGCTCCGGCGCCATCACCGCCGTGCGTGACCGGGACGTGCACGAGGTGCCGATCCCCCGCATGGGTGGGGTGGCGATGCTCCTCGGCATGGCGGCCGCCCTGGTGCTCGCCTCGCAGATGCCCTTCCTCGCGGGCGAGTTCACCGGGGCGTTGACGGCGTGGGCGATCCTGGGTGGCGCGGCGCTCGTCTGCCTGCTCGGGGCTACCGACGACATCTGGGAGCTCGACTGGGTGACCAAGCTGGTCGGGCAGGTGCTTGCGGCCGGCCTGATGGCCGGGGTCGGCCACGTGCAGCTGTTGGCGCTGCCCCTCGGGGAGGGTGGCGGGCTGATCGGGTCCGGTTGGCTCTCGCTGGCCGCGACGGTGTTCGTGATCGTCGTCGCGATCAACGCGGTGAACTTCGTCGATGGCCTGGACGGGCTCGCCGCCGGCTTGATCGCCATCGGCGGCTCGGCGTTCTTCATGTACACCTACCTGCTGACCACGCAGACCAGCCCGCTGGACCACTCCAACCTCGCCAGCCTCGTGCTCGCCGTGCTCGTCGGAGCCTGCCTGGGCTTCCTGCCGCACAACTCCCACCCCGCCCGGATCTTTATGGGCGACTCCGGGGCGATGCTGATCGGCCTGAGCATGGCGGCGGCGGCGATCCTCGTCACGGGCCAGCTGAACTCTCTGGTCGCCGGCCAGGCCGGGCGAGTCGAGGTCACCGCCCGCCAGCAGTTCCCGGCGTTCCTGCCGCTGCTGCTGCCGGTCGCGGTCCTGCTCCTGCCCCTGCTCGACATGGGCCTTGCGGTGGTGCGCCGCGTGGGTACCGGCAAGTCGCCGTTCCACCCCGACCGACGGCACCTGCACCACCAGCTGCTCCAGCTCGGCCACACGCACCGTCGGGCCGTCCTGATCATGTACCTGTGGACGGCGCTGTTCGCGTTCGGTGGTGCGGCCTTGGTGTGGTGGACCACCGAACGAGTGCTGTGGACCGTCGGGGTGGGCGCCGTCGTGGCGCTCGCCCTCACCCTCGGCCCGCTGCGTGGCCGGGCGCGGGCTCGCAACGGGTCAGCGGCGTCGTGATGGCCGAGCCGACGACGTCGGATGCCATGCGCGCCGTCTTCCGGACGGCACTGCGCGACGTCCTGCTGCTCACGGTCGCTGTGACGGTCGTCGGGACCGCCCTCGGAGTCGTCCTGGTGGGGCAGCGCGGGCTGTGGGGTGGCATCCTGGGCGGTGTTGTCGTCCTCCTTGTCGGAGGCACCACTCCGATCACGATGCTGCTCACGGCACGCGCATCCCTGACCGCGGCCCTTGGCGCGGTGGCGGGTGGATGGCTGGTCAAGACGGTGATCGTGCTGGTCGCCGTCGTGGCCCTGCGAGGTGCCGACCTGGCGGACCCGCGGGTGTTGACGCTCGTGGTGGTGGCGGGCCTGCTGGGCTCCGTCGCGGTGGATGCCCGCGCCGTGCTGTCCGGTCGCGTGCCGTACGTCGACACGGGCGCAGCCACGGAGCCCGGCGACTCTCGCGAGCCGCCCGGTGAGGCCGACAGCGAGTAGGAATCCGGCCCCCGGTCGGCCCGTCCCGCGGGATGGGGAGAGCGGCCTTCCCGGATGGTGGTAGCCCACCATACGTTAGGATTCGGGCGATCCAGAAGCGTCCGCTGTGGGCGTGTGCACGCGTCCGGCTAACCCCACCGATCAGCCCAGGAGACCGTCCTGTCCACCCTCGCGACGAACCTGGTTCTCGCCGCCTCAGGGGACGACGGCGGGATGCACATCCCGTCGATCGCCGAGTTCTTCCCGCCGGTGATCGCGTTCGAGGGGACGATCTTCGAGATCAACCGGATCACGCTGGTGCGTCTCGTCTCCGCGCTCGCGGTCAGCCTGCTCTTCTGGGCGGCCGCCAAGCGGGCGCAGCTGGTTCCCGGGCGGGCGCAGAACATCGCCGAGATGGCGCTCGACTTCGTCCGGGTGAACATCGCCGAAGAGGTCATGGGCGAGCGGCGTGCGCGACCGCACGTCCCGCTGCTCACGGTGATGTTCTTCGCGATCGTGGCGATGAACATCACCGGTGTCGTCCCGTTGCTCAACATGGCTTCGACTTCCGTGGTGACGGTCCCGCTGCTGCTGGCCGTCGTCGCCTGGATCGCGTTCGTGGTCGCCGGTATCAAGGCGCACGGTGCCATCGGGTTCGTGCGCGCGAGCCTGTTCCCGTCGGGTGTGCCGTGGCCGATCTACATCATCCTGGCGCCGATCGAGCTGATCTCGACCTTCATCCTCCGCCCGGCGACGCTGACGGTCCGGTTGATGGCCAACATGCTCGCCGGGCACCTGCTGCTCGTCCTGTTCTTCTCGATGACCAGCTACCTGTTCGTCGAGGCAAGTGGGCTGATGAAGGGGCTCGGGGTCCTGACCTTCGGCGCGGGCTTCGCGTTCACCCTCTTCGAGGTCTTCGTCGCGGTGCTCCAGGCGTACATCTTCACGCTGCTCACCGCGGTGTACATCAGCCTTGCCCAGGAGGCGCACTGAGCATGTCCGAAACCGGCGGCCTCTGCCGTGGTCGCCGGAAGCACAAGGATCCAGCACTGCACGGTCCGGACACCCCGTCCGGCCGATGACGGAAGGAAGCCCACTCGTGAACATCGTCGGCAACATCGCCACCATCGGCTACGGACTGGCGACGCTCGGCCCAGCGCTCGGCATCGGCCTCCTCGTGGCCAAGACTCAGGAGAGCGTGGCCCGCCAGCCCGAGGTGGCCGGCCAGCTGCGGATCAACATGTTCATCGGCATGGCTCTGGTCGAGGCGCTCGGCCTGATCGGGCTGGTTGCGGGTCTGATGTTCTGATGGTCCGACTGCTGCCGCTGCTCGCCGCCGCCGGGGGTGGGGACGTCCCCGAGGGCATCGCGATCTTCTTCCCGCCGCTGTACGAGGTCTTCTGGTCCTCGGTCGCGCTTGGGATCATCGCCGTGGTGTTCTGGAAGAAGGTGCTGCCCGTCTTCACCCGCATCCTCGACGAGCGGACCGCTCGGATCGTGGGAGGCCTGGCGAAGGCCGAGGCCGCTCAGGAGGAGGCCGCGGCAGCGCTGGCGCAGTACCACCACCAGCTCGCGGAGGCCCGTGCCGAGGCGGCCCGCATCCGCGAGGATGCCCGTGCCGAAGGCGGCACGATCGTGGCGGAGCTGCGGTCGAAGGCCGGCGACGACGCCGCGCGCATCCTGGAGAACGCCCAGCGCCAGATCGAGGCCGAGCGCCAGCAGGCGGTGGTCGCCCTGCGGTCCGAGGTCGGCTCGTTGGCGACCGAGCTGGCGTCCCGGATCGTCGGTGAGGCGCTCGCCGACTCCGCCCGTCAGTCCCGCGTGATCGACCGGTTCCTTGACGAGCTGGCGGCGTCGGTTGATGCCGACAACCAGGTGCCCGGCGCCGGGACGGTCGGTCGCTGATGCGCGGAGTCAGCCAGGCGTCGTACCTCGCGGTCGAGGACGGGTTCGAGCCTGTCCTTGTCACCGCGGGTACCGGGGCAGCAGCTCTCGGCGAGCAGATGTTCGCCGTCGTGGACCTGCTGGACCACTCGGCTGCGCTGCGCCGCGCCCTGAGCAACCCGGCCCGGACGGCCGCCGACAAGGCGACGCTCGCCAAGGACCTGCTCGGCGGGAAGGTCGACGAGCGTGTCATCGAGGTGGTGGCCGGACTGGCCCGACACCGGTGGTCGGTCGAGGTCGACCTCGTCGAGGCGCTCGAGCGGATGGCCGCCGAGACAGTGCTCGCTTCGGCTCAGGCCGGCGGGGACCTCGAACGGGTGGAGGAGGAGCTCTTCCGGTTCGACAGGTTCCTGGCCCGTGCGCGTCGCGTGCGGGACGCCCTGACTGATCGCCTGGCCGATCCGGTGGCGCGTGCGCGCCTGGTGCGCGACCTCCTCGACGGCAAGGTGCACCCGGTCACTCTCCAGCTCGTCGAGCGCGGTGCCCGCACGCTCCGCGGGCGCACCATGACTCGCTCCCTGAGCGACCTGGGCCGGCTCGCCGCGCACCGTCGCCAGCGGTTGCTGGCGACGGTGACCGCAGCCGTGCCGCCCAGCCGAGCCCAGACCGAACGACTCACCGAGCTGTTGGGCCGGGCCTACGGCCGGCCCGTCCAGCTCAACGTCGCCGTCGACGCCACGGTGATCGGTGGGATGCGGGTACTGATCGGCGACGAGGCGGTCGACGCCACGGTGCTTGGCCGACTGGAAGACGTACGACGTAGGCTGGCCGGCTGACCAGCTGGCATCACCCGGGGCCGGCTGGCCCCGGCACGACGCATGGGACGGTGCCAGCGGCGCCGTCATGACAGGAGAGAACACCGATGGCTGAGCTGACGATCAGGCCCGAGGAGATCAGGGCCGCGCTGGACAGCTTCGTCGAGTCCTACACGCCCTCCGGCGCGGCTCGCGAAGAGGTCGGCAGGGTCACCCTCGCGGGCGACGGGATCGCACAGGTGGAGGGCCTGCCCGGTGCGATGGCCAGTGAGCTGCTGGAGTTCGAGGACGGCACGCTGGGCCTCGCGCTCAACCTCGACGTCCGGGAGATCGGCGTCGTCGTCCTCGGCGAGTTCACCGGGATCGAGGAGGGCCAGGTGGTCCGCCGCACCGGTGAGGTGCTCTCGGTCGCCGTCGGGGACGGCTACCTGGGCCGCGTCGTCGACCCGCTGGGCAACCCGATCGACGGCCTGGGCGAGGTCGCGACCGAAGCGCGCCGAGCCCTCGAGCTGCAGGCCCCGGGCGTGATGGCCCGCAAGAGCGTGCACGAGCCCCTGCAGACCGGCCTGAAGGCGATCGACGCGATGATCCCGATCGGCCGCGGCCAGCGCCAGCTGATCATCGGCGACCGGCAGACCGGCAAGACTGCGATCGCCGTCGACACGATCATCAACCAGAAGGCCAACTGGGAGACCGGGGACCCGAAGCAGCAGGTGCGCTGCATCTACGTCGCGATCGGCCAGAAGGGCTCGACGATCATGGCGGTCCGCGGGGCCCTCGAAGAGGCCGGCGCGCTGGCGTACACCACGATCGTTGCTTCACCGGCGTCGGACCCGGCCGGCTTCAAGTACCTCGCGCCGTACACCGGCTCGGCCATCGGCCAGCACTGGATGTACGCCGGCAAGCACGTGCTGATCGTCTTCGACGACCTGTCCAAGCAGGCCGAGGCGTACCGGGCCGTGTCGCTGCTGCTGCGTCGTCCGCCAGGGCGCGAGGCGTACCCGGGCGACGTCTTCTACCTGCACTCCCGGCTGCTCGAGCGCTGCGCGAAGCTCAACGACGCGCTGGGCGCCGGCTCGATGACGGGCCTGCCGATGATCGAGACCAAGGCCAACGACGTGTCGGCGTACATCCCGACCAACGTCATCTCCATCACCGATGGACAGATCTTCCTGCAGTCCGACCTGTTCAACGCCGACCAGCGACCCGCCGTCGACGTCGGCATCTCGGTCTCCCGCGTCGGCGGCGCGGCACAGGTCAAGGCGATGAAGAAGGTCGCCGGCACGCTCAAGATCGACCTGGCCCAGTACCGGTCCCTCGAGGCCTTCGCGATGTTCGCCTCCGACCTGGACGCGGCGTCACGGCAGCAGCTGACCCGGGGTGCCCGCCTGATGGAGCTGCTCAAGCAGCCGCAGTACTCCCCGTACCCCGTCGCCGAGCAGGTCGCCGCGATCTGGGCAGGCACCCGGGGCAAGCTCGACAAGGTGGCGCTGAAGGACGTGCGGCGCTTCGAGTCCGAGATGCTCGAGCACCTGCGGCGCAACACCTCGGTGCTCACCGCCATCACGGAGTCAGGGGACCTCACGGCAGAGGTCGAGGCGGAGATGGAAGAGGCCATCGACGCGTTCACGGCAGGCTTCATGACCGGCGAGGAGGTCGAACCCATTCTCCCCAAGGAGGGCGAGGCCCCCGCCGAGGAGGAGCAGGAGAAGATCATCAAGCAGCGGACCCGAGGCTGACACGTGGCAGGCAAGCAGCGGTTCTACCGTGACCGGATCCGGTCGACCCAGGCGCTGAAGAAGATCTTCCGCGCCATGGAGCTGATGGCCGCGTCCCGGATCAGCAAGGCGCGGGCCAGCGTGTCCGCGGCCGGGCCGTACGCGCGCGCGATCACCCAGGCGGTCTCCGCCGTCGTCGGCCATGCGGAGATCGACCACCCGCTGACCCGCGAGCGGCCGGAGAGCACCCGGACGGCCGTGCTGCTGGTCACCGCTGACCGCGGCATGGCGGGCGCGTACTCCGCCTCGGTGCTGCGTGAGGGTGAGCGGCTGATCACCCAGCTGCTCGACGGCGGCGCGGAGGTCGACCTGTACGTCACCGGCCGGCGGGCGGTCTCGTACTACACGTTCCGGCGCCGCCAGCTTGCCGGAAAGTGGACCGGGTCCTCCGACTCGCCGACGACGGAGATCTCCCGGGAGATCGCGGCCACCCTGCTGCGGTCGTTCCTTGCCGAGCCCGACGAGGGCGGGGTCGGCCAGCTGTACGTGGTGTACACGCACTTCGTGAACATGGTGACGCAGACCCCGCGCGTGATCCGGATGCTCCCGCTCGAGGTGGTCGAGGCGGCTTCGCCCGACGGCGCGGCGCAGGAGCCGATCCCGCTGTACGAGTTCGAGCCATCAGCCGAGGTGGTGCTGGACGCGCTGCTGCCGCAGTACGTGCGCAGCCGCATCCACAACTTCCTGCTCCAGGCGGCGGCGTCCGAGCTGGCCGCCCGGCAGCGGGCGATGCACACCGCAACCGAGAACGCCGAGGACCTCGTCCGCACCTACACCAGGCAGGCCAACCAGGCCCGCCAGTCCGAGATCACCCAGGAGATCAGCGAGATCGTCTCCGGCGCAGACGCACTGGCGTCCTCATGACGCCAACGGATCGAACGAAGCGAGGCCAGACCATGACTGCCAGCACCACCACCTCCGCCGCCCCGCCGGCCGAGAGGGGCGCGACGGGCCGGGTCGCGCGGGTCATCGGACCGGTCGTCGACATCGAGTTCCCGGCCGATGCGCTCCCGGAGATGTACAACGCCCTCTTGGTGGACGTCGATCTGTCCGCGCAGGGTGAGGGGGAGGCGAGCTTCACGATGACGCTGGAGGTTGCCCAGCACCTCGGCGACTCGATGGTCCGGGCGATCGCGCTCAAGCCGACCGACGGCCTGGTCCGCGGCGCGATCGTGACCGACACCGGGGCACCGATCAGCGTGCCGGTCGGCGACGTGACCAAGGGCCACGTCTTCAACGTGACCGGCGACGTGCTCAACCTCGAGGAGGGCGAGACCCTCGACGTGACCGAACGCTGGCCGATCCACCGCAAGCCGCCGGCCTTCGACCAGCTCGAGTCCAAGACCCAGATGTTCGAGACCGGGATCAAGGTCATCGACCTGCTCACCCCGTACGTCCTGGGCGGCAAGATCGGCCTGTTCGGCGGTGCGGGCGTCGGCAAGACCGTGCTGATCCAGGAGATGATCCAGCGCGTCGCACTGAACCACGGCGGCGTGTCGGTATTCGCCGGTGTGGGGGAGCGGACCCGCGAGGGCAACGACCTGATCGCCGAGATGACCGAGACCGGCGTCATCAAGCAGACCGCGCTGGTGTTCGGACAGATGGACGAGCCGCCGGGCACGCGCCTGCGCGTCGCCCTTTCCGCACTGACCATGGCGGAGTACTTCCGCGACGTGCAGAAGCAGGACGTGCTGCTGTTCATCGACAACATCTTCCGGTTCACCCAGGCGGGGTCGGAGGTCTCCACCCTGCTCGGCCGGATGCCGTCGGCCGTCGGCTACCAGCCCAACCTGGCGGACGAGATGGGCCAGCTGCAGGAGCGGATCACCTCGACCCGCGGGCACTCGATCACCTCGCTGCAGGCCATCTACGTGCCGGCCGACGACTACACCGACCCGGCCCCCGCGACAACGTTCGCGCACCTGGACGCCACCACCGAGCTCTCCCGGGAGATCGCATCCCGGGGCCTCTACCCGGCCGTCGACCCGTTGGCGTCCACGTCGCGGGTCCTCGACCCCCGGTACGTCGGCCAGGACCACTACGAGACCGCCACCCGGGTCAAGTCCATCCTTCAGCGCAACAAGGAGCTGCAGGACATCATTGCGATCATGGGGGTCGACGAGCTGTCCGAGGAGGACAAGATCGTGGTGTCCCGGGCCCGGCGGATCCAGCAGTTCCTGTCCCAGAACACCTACATGGCGGAGAAGTTCACCGGCGTCGCGGGCTCAACGGTCCCGGTCGCGGAGACCGTCGAGGCGTTCGCCAAGATCTGCGACGGCGAGTTCGACCACATCCCGGAGCAGGCCTTCTTCAACATCGGTGGTCTGGAGGACCTGGAACGGGCACATGCCCGGATCACCAAGGAGCTCGGCTGAGCACCCCAACCACCATCGGCGAGGAGGACATCTGTGGCGCACCTTGAGGTGGACGTCGTCGCGGCCGACCGCAGGGTCTGGCGGGGCGAGGCCCGCATGGTCAGTGCTCCGGCGGCCGACGGCGACTTGGGCATCCTGCCCGGCCACACCCCGGTCCTGGCAGTGCTCCGCCGGGGGAAGGTGCGGATCACCACCGTCGACGGAGCCGTCCGGCTGGTGCAGGTCGACGAGGGGTTCCTGTCCGTCGACTCGGACCGGGTGACAGTCGTGGTGCACACCGCGAGCGAGATCGGCACCGGCAGCAGTCGGGCCGGCGGCAGCTGAGGGCGCAACCGTGGAGGTCGTGGCGACGCTGCTGGGGCTCGGCGCGGTGCTGCTCGTCCTCGTGGGTCTGGTCGGGCTCTACGTCTCCCGCCAGCGCACCCTCAGCCAGCGGGTCGCGTCCTTCTCCTGCATGCTCAACCCCGGACCGGCCGTCGAGGGACTGTGGCAGCCGGGCACCGCGCAGTTCGCCCGGGACCGCCTGCTGTGGTGGCGGACGCTCTCATTGGCGCCACGACCGGCGCGGATGTGGTTGCGGGCCGAGCTGACCCTGGTTCACCGGGTGCCGCTCGGCCAGCAGGACGAGGCGGGCCGCCCCCTCCTTGTGGTGCACTGTCGCCACGGCGAGGAGTCGTTCCAACTCATGATCTCGGCCGCGGCCTGCGCCGGGCTGGTGTCGTGGCTGGAGTCCGGACCTCGCCGGGGCGAACGGGTGGTCTGAATGCGGCTCGTCGTCGCACGGTGCTCGGCCCGGTACACCGGGCGGTTGTCAGCCTCCCTCCCCGAGGCGGTCCGTCTGCTGGTCGTCAAGGCCGACGGCAGCGTCCTGATCCACGCGGACGGTGGCTCCTACAAGCCCCTGAACTGGATGAGCCCGCCCTGCACGCTCGCCGTGGTCGCGCCCGATGACGAGGCCGCGGCCCGCGGGGTGGTCCAGGTCTGGGCCGTCCAGCACGCGAAGTCCGACGACCGGCTGGAGATCGAGCTGCACGAGGTGCTGCACGACTCCGCGCACGACCTGGGCGTCGACCCGGGTCTGGTCAAGGATGGTGTGGAGGCCCACCTGCAGGCGCTGCTGGCCGAACAGATCCAGCTGCTGGGCAGCGGGCACACCCTGGTGCGCCGGGAGTTCCCGACGGCGATCGGCCCGGTCGACATCCTGGCCAGGGATGCCGGCGGCGGGACCGTCGCGGTGGAGATCAAGCGGCGTGGGGACATCGACGGCGTGGAACAGCTGAGCCGGTACCTGGAGTTGCTCAACCGCGACCCGCACCTGGCTCCGGTGCACGGCGTGTTCGCCGTCCAGGAGATCAAGCCGCAGGCGCGGGTGCTCGCCCATGACCGGGGGATCCGCTGCGTGGTCCTGGACTACGACGCGATGCGCGGCGTCGACGACATCGGCGCCCGGCTCTTCTGACGGGCGCGCGGGCGGCGCCGAGTGCTGCGTGGTCAGGTGGTGACCCCCGGGTCGTGCGGTCTTGCCGCGGGACTGAGGGTGACCCTGGGGGCCCCCGTCGGCGGATGATCACGCTCGCGCGCACCGTGCGGTGACTGGTCCCGCCGTGTCCGATCGCGCGGCCGGGGTCTCCGTGGCGTGCCCGGCGATGTCCGATCGATACCACTTCGTGATGTGAGCGCCTTGACCGTATCGATTTGTTCGTTGCGTACTCGCAATACGTCGAAGCGCTTCGACGAAGCGCTTCGACGAAAGAGGCGCTGCACCGATCGCTCGCACGACCGCCCGCACGCCCGACAGTCGACGGAGGCTGAGATGACAACGATGCACGACGTCGCGAGGCTCGCGAGCGTCTCGCTGAGCACCGTCTCCTACGCCCTGAGCGGGACGCGGCCGGTGTCGCAGGCGACAAAGGACCGCATCGGGGAGGCGATGGCCGAGCTCGGCTACCGTCCGAACGCCAAGGCGCGAGGGCTCGCGAGCCGCCGCAGCCGGACGCTGGCGCTGATCTTCCCGGCGATGGAGAGTGGCATCGGCGGCACGGTGGCCGAGTTCGTCCGCAGCGCCGCGGCCACCGCGCGCCAGCGCGGCTACCACCTGGTGCTGTGGCCGTTCGGCGCGGACCAGCCCGAGGAGATCCGTGACCTGGTCCACCAGGGGATGGCCGACGGCGTCCTGCTGATGGAGGTCTGCCTCGCCGACGCCCGGGTCGACGCGCTGCACGCCGCTGGGCTGCCGTTCACCATGATCGGTCGCACCGAGGACGTGACGGGACTGACCTACGTCGACATCGACTTCGACCGTACGACCGAGGATGCCGTCGCGTACCTGGTGGAGCTGGGACACCGGCACCTCGGATTCCTCAACCACTCCGCGCAGAGCCATGTGGCGATGTACGGGCCGACCCTGCGCGCCGAGCAGGGCTTCCGGGCGGCAATGGAGCGCCGTGGCCTGACACCGCACACGGTGCTGTCCCACGAGAGCCCAGGTGCCGGCCGCTCGGCGATGGCCGAGCTGCTGGACCGTGAACCGGCGATGACGGCCTTGGTGACGATGAACGAGATGGCCACCTTCGGTGCCTCCGTCGAACTCCAGAGCCGTGGGCTGCGGATCCCGGACGACTTCTCGGTGCTGTCCATCGTGACCTCGCCGGGGGTCGGCCAGATGAGCAACCCCCCGCTGACCACGATGCACGCACCCGGCGCGAAGCTCGGTCGGCTCGGGGTCGAGGCGCTGCTCGGCCTGATCGAGGCAGGCCGTACCGAGCTCATCGCCCCGGTCCTGCTCACCTGCCCGCTCGAGCCGGGCGGGAGCACCGGACCCGCCCCGCGACACCCACCGGATGGCCCGCCCGCCGGATGACGTCCGGGCGACGAGCTCCGGTGCGAACCGGTGGCAGAGCACGACCCGGCAGAACCAGAACGATCACGCAGAACCCCGATGCACGACGACTCAATAAGAGCGCGCGCGGATAGGCGGGTCAGGGGTCGGGCTGGGTCGGGTCGTCTCTGACCTGCTGGAGCGCGAGGGTCGCGAGTTCGGTGGTGAGTTCGCGTAGTCGCCGGGAGTTGTCCAGCAGCGGGCGCAGGGCGTCGGCC
>JBBRCL010000056.1:0-16715 GCA_038204895.1 Actinomycetales bacterium
AAGAAGCGACGAACGAGCCGCTCCCCTTCGCACCCGGCATGGCGGTGGAAGTCGCCTCGCCAACCCAACGCACGCACGAGCTTGGAGCAAAAGCGACGCTCTACCTGGGGGGCGGCACCCGGCTGGTCTGGATCGTCTGGCCCCGGTAACACCGCATTGATATCTGGCGGAGCGGGAACATCGCGCCCGCTGTCACGCTCCGCACCGGTGATACGCTGAGCAGCGAGGACGTGGTACATGGCTTCGCCCTCCCCATCTCGGGCGTGTTCGCCGACCCGCTCGGTTAGCAGTAGGCACACAACAGAGCGTCACGCCCGTACCTGCCATCCGGCTTCAGCCGGAGGTACACCGGGGCAGCGCGCCCGTACCTGCCAGCCGGCTTCAGCCGGAGGTGGCCGGATCGAGTATCCGTAGCATGTAGTGCACGCGCCCTGGAAGAGCTTCTGACTGGGAGGCCAGGAACCAGCGGCGCAGCCAGCCCGGTAGCCAGGCCCAGCGATCGGAGGGCGAGGTGTCCAGGCTGGTGGTGACGGCGGCGAGGTGTCCGCTAACCGGATCCACCGCCATATCGAGGACTGTTGCGCCCGCATCGATCGTGCGCACTCGCGTTCCGCGCCGCATATCCAGCACAGCTATCTGCCGATTATCCCCGAACGCCGCGTAGAGACTTTGGCGCGAGGCGTCGATCGCCAGCTGTGCAGGGCTGGCACCGGCCGGGATAGTCTGCCGGATCGCGCCGATCCGGCCATCCAGCACCAGGATGCTTCCCGTTGCCGCGCTGGCCACATACACCTTCCCTTTAGGGCCGAGCGCCAGTTCGCCTGCGCGATCGGGCAGGCGCTCGCGAACTGCCGTACCGAGCAGCCGGCCGGTGCGCAGATCGATCATCACCAGGGTGCCGGGCGGGTCGGACTGGCCGGGCATCCAGCTCCCCAGCAGCGCCGCGGGGCGACCCAGCCCGAACAGCTGGCCTGTACGCGCGTCCACCAGCGGATGCTCGATCGCCAAGGGTAACCGCAGGCTGGCCAGGTGATGCAGGTCGCGGCTGTCGAAGATGCTCTCCACCCCGTCCGCATCGAAGATGAATAGTCGGTGGCGCGTCGGGTCCACGGCCAGGGCAAGCGGCTCGACGCTCAGCGCATGGCCGCTGGACTGCGGGGCCAGCGCGGGCTGGGCCGTGGCAAGCGAGCGCCCACTCCGCCCGTCGAGCAGCGCTATCTCCGGTACCTCGTTGTCGGTGAGGGCGCTGTAGGAGATGCCGGCGACGAAAACGTGGCCCGTCGCCGGGTCGCCGATAGCCATCCGGACGAAGTCGATCCCGGCGCGGAACGGGCGTGTGGCCGTTATACCCTCGGCGGGATCGACGATCCGCACCAGGCAGAGCTGCGGATCGAGCGCCAACAGCCGCCCGCCTGGCGCGGGGGCGACGATCCAGGTTGCACCCAACTCGGTGGCCCGTGCGAGCCGTCCCGTTCGCGTATCGACCGTCAGGAGCCGGTAGGGGGGGCCGGCGGGTCGTACGCCGCCGGATATGGCGCAGTCGCCGCTGGGACGGATCGGCGGCACGGCATTGGGTGGCCCGACGGCGGACGAGGCATGAGAATCCGCGGCGAGCAGCAGCATGCGGCCCTCGCCGGCGGGGAGCAATGGTGCCAGCGGTGCCCCGATCGCGGTGGTCGACAGCACGTACCCAGCGCCGCGCCGCTGGGCAATCAGCACAACGGCAGCGATGGCGAGCGCCAACGCTACGATGGCCAGAGGCAGGATCCGACGCCGTGGCATCGGCCCGGCCCCGCCGCTAGCCGACGACCGCGCCATCTGCGGCGATCATGGCGCGCAGCCCGCCGACTGCAACGCCGATCAGCGTATCCAGCGGATCGCCGCCCGCGGCCTCCTGGCCGATCGACTCGTCACCGACCGCGTTGACCACCAGCAGGATCGTCCCCGTGCGCAGGCCGCGGATCGTGCCGACCACGAACAGGGTGGCGGCCTCCATGTCGGCGCAGAGCACCCGCGCCTCCGACCAGACCCGCCCGACGTGGGTCGGCTGGTGGGCATGCAGGGGTATGGTCCCCGGTGCCAGGTCCACGTAGAGCGCGTCGCCAGAGCGGACGATCCCAGTGTATGCGCGCACCCCGGCCTCTCGCGCCGCGGACTGTAGAGCCAGCACCGTGTCCAGGTGGGCAACAGCGGGGTAGGAAAGCGGCACATACTGGGCGCTGGTCCCCTCGTCACGTACTGCGGCCTGGGCGATCACCAGGTCGCCATTCCGCAGGTAGTTCTGCATGGCACCGGATGTGCCGACCCGGATCAGCGTCTCAGCGCCTATCGCGCACAGCTCTTCCACCGCGATCGCCGTGGAGGGGCCGCCGATCCCGGTGGAGGTGACGGAGACCGGCACCCCGGAGAGGGTGCCGGTGTAGGTGGTGAACTCGCGGTTCCGGGCCACCAGGCGCGCGCCCTCGAAGTGGGCGGCGATCCGCTCGCAGCGGCCGGGGTCGCCTGGCAGCAGCACGTAGCGCCCGACATCGCCCTCGCGGCAGCGGATATGGTATTGTTCGCTCATCGACGGCTCCTCTATCATCCTATGTGCTGTTTCGGCTGGCCCACGCCGATGTGTCGCCGTCCGCGCGGCACATCGCACGAAGCCGGCGGAGACAACGCAACGGTCTTGCTACGGCGACCTGCGCGGCCCCGGTGCCTGTAAGCGTAGCATCTCTACCCCGGACGGAGGACACCCCCATGATCACTGCGATCCTGCTCTGCACCTGCGATCGACGGCGCATCCCCGAGACGGCACAGGCCCTGCTGGCGATCGCGGAGGTCTCCGAGGTCTACTCGGTGGCCGGCGACTACGACCTCGTGGCGATCGTGCGGGTCCGGCATCACGAGGCGCTGGCCGAGGTGGTGACCGCAAAGCTGGCCCCGCTCGACGGGATCATCCGCACCAATACGCTCATCGCCTTCCGCGCCTTCTCCAACCACGATCTGGAGCGGCTCTTTTCGATCGGCGGCGAGGGGGCGAGCTAATCCCCCGTCCACGGCGGGCTCGCCTATGTGGAGGGTGGCGACCCCACAGGTTCTTCCAGCTTCGGCGCCAGTACCACTCGGTTCCGTCCCGCCGCCTTGGCGGCGTAGAGCGCCGCATCGGCGCTGGCAAAGAGCCCGGTCAGATCGGTGGCGCACTCCGGATAGCCGGAGACGCCGATGGAGGCGCTGACCCGCTCGTCGACACCGCCGCTGCCGGACGGGATCTCCAGGATGTTCTGGCGGATCCGCTCGGCCACCACCTGGGCGGTGGGCAAATCGGCACCGGGCAGCGCGACCACGAACTCCTCGCCGCCGTAGCGCCCCGCCAGATCGGCGGCCCGTATCGAGGCCAGCAGCGCTGCGGCCACGCCTCGCAACACCGAGTCGCCGGCCTGGTGCCCGAACCGATCGTTGAAGATCTTGAAGTGGTCGATGTCCACCAGCAGGAATCCGCAGTTCCGCTTCGACCGTTGCGCCGCCATCAGGTGCTTGCGCACGAACTCCTCGCAGAAGCGGTGGTTGTGCAGGCCGGTCAGGCTATCGGTGACCGCCATGGTGGAGAGCCTGTCGAAGGTAATCGCATTCTGCAGGGCCAGCGCCAGCTCGTCGGAGAGCGCCTCCATCAGCGCCAGCGCCTCGTCGGAGAGCGAGCCGGTCCTCCTGCTCATCAGTTGCAGTCCTCCCGCCACCCGCTTGCCCGCCAGCAGCGGCTGGCAGAGCAGGGTATGGAAGCCCCAGGTGCGCAGGACGCGATCTTCGTCGCTCTCCAGGCCGGCAGTGAACATGTCGCGCACCAGTTGCGGCACGCCCGCCGCGGTGGCCCGGCCCATCGCCGTGGGTGCCGCGGCACCGATCATCAGGCGCGCGGGTAGGGGGCCCGGTACCCCGCGCTGCGCGGTGCGGACCAACTCGTTTCCCCGCTCATCGTAGGTGAAAATCGCGCCTGCTTCCACCTCCATCACGCTGACCAGCCGCTCCAGGACCCGCTCACAGAGCACGGCGAGGCCGAGTTGGGCGCTGAGGATCTGGCTCAACTCCGCCCGCAGGCTCCCTACACGCACCCGCCGGACGCCAACGACCTCGGATTTGCTCGGGGTCACACGTCGATGCGCGGCATCCACATCCAACAGGCGCTTGGTCTTGGTTTCTAACTCGGCCAGCTTGAGCGCCAGGCCCATGTAGCCCGCGAGCGCTTGCAAGGCAGCGGTCTCCTCCGCGGCGAGCGCCTCGCCCTCGGGCACTACGCGCAGCCGACCTAGCTCGCGCCCGCCGGCGGCCAGCAAAAACAGCACGGCCCGATCGGGAACCAGAATGTTTAGCGGGGAGATCGCCTCGATACCTTCCGGCGTGGCTCGGAACACGGTGGGCGCGCCACCCTGGCCGAAGCCGGGGATCAACTCGAGGAGGGCATAGTCGTAGGCGACGAGTTCGTTGAGATTCTCCAGAGCCGCCAAGATCACCTCGGCGGCCTCCCGCCCCTGCATCAGCCGCCCGGCCAGACGCGCCAACACCGCCAGGCGTCCGGCGGCACCGGTACCGTCTGCTCCGGCGGTGGACGGGCTATCTGGTGGCATCCCCGTCACCATGCACCACCCCTGCGCATCGCCGCCATCCGCCACCCCCAACCACCCAGCCGTTCCATGGTCGCTCATACCTCAAGGAAGTATAGCATGCCCTATCTGCCCATCGTTTTAGTGGAAAGCGCGTGCTATGCTTACACTACACACCCGAGGGACAATTGGCAGGGAGGATGGCGGTGATGGCACGTCGAGGATCGCCCAAGCGGCTCAGCCGAGCCCAGCGGGCCAGCCGGACCCAGAAGGTCGTCGCGATCATCCTGCTTCTCAGCCTCACCCTCAGCGGACTGGCGGTCTACGCAGCCGCTGCCAGTAGCGGGACCACTCCGCAGCCTACAGGGCAGAGCAAATGAGCGGTCCGTGCTGGGATTGTGATCCTGCCGCATGCCAAATCGCGGGCATAGGGCCCGCGCCGCTCTGCTAGCTATGCGCGAGATCCCGGATTTCGCCGCGTCCATTGCCTACCTGGAGGATCTCTCCACCCGCCCGGTCCTGCCCTGGCGACAGGTCGGCCTGGGCAGAACGATGGCATTACTCGCCGCGCTCGGCGACCCGCAGCGGGCCTTCGCCACCATCCAGGTGGCGGGTACCGTGGGGAAAGGCTCGACCACCACCATGGCCGCGGCGATCCTGCGCGAGGCTGGCTACAGAACTGGTGCCTTCACCTCGCCGCACCTGCAGAGCTACCGTGAGCGGATCGCCATCGATGGCACGCCGATCGACGAAGATCTATGGGTTGATGCCCTGCGCAGCCTTACGCCTCTGGTGGCGCGGATGGAACGCAATGATCTGCCCGGCTACAGCTTCGGCCGTCCCACCCTATTCGAAGTCACCTGGGCGATGGCCGCACTGGTCTTCACCGCGCAGGGGGTGCGCTGCGCGGTGGTGGAGGCCGGGGTGGGCGGGCGGGTCGATCCCTGGATCGTCCCGAGAGCCCGCTCGTCGGCGCGCCTGGTCGGAGAGCCGCTGTCGAAGCCCGCGGCGATCACGGTGACCCGGACCTCGTCGCCGAGGGAGTCGTCGATGACCGCACCGAAGATGATGTTGGCCTCGGGGTGGGCCGCCTCCTGCACCAGCCGGGCGGCCTCGTTGATCTCGAACAGACCGAGGTCGCTGCCGCCCTGGATCGACAGCAGGACGCCGTGGGCACCATCGATGCTGGCCTCGAGCAGCGGGCTCGAGATCGCCAGCTCGGCCGCCTGCACCGCCCGATCCTCGCCACGCGCCGAGCCGATGCCCATCAGGGCCGACCCGGCTCCGGACATGACCGACTTGACGTCGGCGAAGTCGAGGTTGATCAGGCCCGGGGTGGTGATCAGGTCGGTGATGCCCTGGACGCCGGAGAGCAGCACCTGGTCGGCGCTTCGGAACGCGTCGAGCATCGAGACGCCCCGGTCGCTGATCGACAGCAGCCGGTCGTTGGGGATGACGATGAGGGTGTCGACCTCCTCGCGCAGCTCGGCGATCCCCGTCTCGGCCTGGTTGGCTCGCCGCCGTCCCTCGAACGTGAACGGTCGGGTCACCACGCCGATCGTCAACGCACCGAGTCCCTTGGCGATCCGGGCGACGACGGGCGCGCCACCGGTGCCCGTCCCCCCGCCCTCGCCGGCGGTGACGAACACCATGTCGGCACCCTTGAGGACCTCCTCGATGTCCTCGGTGTGGTCGGCGGCGGCACGCCGGCCGACCTCGGGGTCGGCGCCGGCTCCGAGCCCCCGGGTCAGGTCACGCCCGACGTCGAGCTTGACGTCGGCGTCGCTCATCAGCAGGGCCTGGGCGTCGGTGTTGATCGCGATGAACTCGACGCCCTTCAACCCGACGTCGATCATCCGGTTGATGGCATTCACGCCGCCACCGCCGATGCCGACGACCTTGATGACGGCCAGGTAGTTCTGCGGTGCAGCCACGGCGTGGGCCTCTCCTGATGATCCGGTTCACGGGTGCGGTGTCGCCTGTGATCTGGGGTGTGCCTGTTGTCGGTCCGAGCCGATATCAGCCCCAACCATGAAGTTCGACTTGACGGTCATGGTTGGCGCCATGATCCGTGGGCTCGACGCTAGGCGGGTAGGAGGCCACGATCAACGAACCGGTGGGCGTGTCGGCCCAACTCTGCGCGATGTCCTCACAGGGTAGTTTACTTCCGCCCCAGACACCCCATTGAACCCACCCCTCCCAGACGTGCGCAGCCGCCACGGTCCCGCTCGACGGCTAAGCGGCGGTAGCGCGCCAGCGCTACCGGGTCACTGTGGAGCCGGCGAGGCGGTAGCGCGCCAGCGCTACCGGGTCACTGGAAAGTCGGGTGCGCTCACGTCGACGAACGACGGGGAGGTGCGCAGCAAGGCCTCGAGGACGGCCAGCTTGCGGGCTGCGTCGCCGGCCCCACCCCAGACGACCGTCGTCTTCCCGAGACGGAAGGTCACCAGGTCGGCAGTGCTGACGGTGAGCGCCGACACCGTGGCCGAGAGGTCCTCGGGGAGTACCTCGACGACGGAGATGGCGGCGCCGACCGCTGCGGGGGTCATCGCCGCGCTGGAGCTCGCGGACGCCAGGGGCACTCCGGCCGGGGCACGGCTCACCGTCGCGTAGGACACCCCGGTGCGATCCACAACCTCCAGTTGACCCTGAGGGTTCCGGATGATGATCGCCGGGGTTCTGGGGACCACATGGACCACGAGGGTGCTGGGCCACGACCGCTCGACCGACACCTCGCCCAGCGTCACCTGGGATCGGACCCGGGCGGTCACCGCCGCCGAGTCGACCCGGGCGAGCGGAGTACCCGCGGGGACCTGCACGAGTGCGAGCACCTTGCTCGCCTCGGGTCCCGTCACTCCCGAGACCTCGACCGTGCGGACCGCGAGGACCGGGCTCCACCAGATGGTCCACACCAGTGCGGCCGCGGCCGCCACGGCGAGCAATCCCCACAGCGCCCGATGCCAGAACCGGCGCCGGACCTGGGTCGCCCGCGCCTCGAGCCGTGCCTGCGCCGACGGCACGGCCCGGCCACGGGACAGGGCTGCGGACCGCACCGGCGCCGTGCGATCCGGGCCACGCCCCGGGCCGCTCACCGGCCCTCCAGTGCCGCGAGCACCCTGGGCGCGAGCGCCGTGACGTCGCCGGCGCCGACGGTGAGGACGAGGTCGCCGCGCCGGGCGCGCCCGGCGAGAAGGGTGAGCGCACGCTCGGCGCTCGGCTCGACGAGGACGTCGGGGTGCCCGCGACGCTCGCGCAGGGCAGTGGCCACCAGCTCCGAGGTCACGCCCGGCATCGGGTCCTCGCGGGCTCCGTAGATCTCGAGGAGGACAACGCTGTCGGCCGGCGCCAGGGCCTCGGCGAGCTCCTCGGCGAAGTCCCTCGTCCGGGAGTACAGATGCGGCTGGAACAGCACGTGCAGCCGTCCCGTCCCCTCGCGGCGAAGGATCGCCACGGCCGTGCTGACGACCGCGGCCACCTTCGCGGGGTTGTGCGCGTAGTCGTCGACGACGGTCACTCCGCCCGCCTCCCCGACGACCTCGAACCGGCGACGAGCCCCGGTGAAGGTGGCCAGCCCGGCGAGCACCGGGCCGGGCTCCAGGCCCAGCCCCGCGGCGCAGACGAGGTATGCCGCCGCCGCATTGAGGACGTTGTGCGGCCCGGGCACGGCCAGACGCAGCTCCCGCTGGACGTTCTCGTGGACGAGCACCGAGCGGCTGCCGAGCCCGTCCGGCTCGGTCCTGGCGACGACGAGGTCCGCACCGGCGTCGCGGCCGTAGGTGAGCACCCGGCCGCCGGACGCACGGACCGAGTCGGCCAGCCCACGCGACCCCGGGTCGTCCTGGCAGGCCACGATCAGGCCTCCGGCCCGCACCGTGTCCGCAAAGGCGGCGTACGCCTCCTGGACGCGCTCGAAGGTGCCGTAGAAGTCCAGGTGGTCGGGTTGGACGTTGGTGACGACGGCCACCTCGGGCCGGTAGACGAGGAACGAGCCGTCGCTCTCATCGGCCTCCGCAACGAACACACCGCCGGCGCCCCAATGGGCATTGCCGCCGAGCTGGACGATCTCGCCGCCCCCGGCGTAGGACGGGTCCGCGCCCGCCGCCGTCATCGCCACGGCGATCATCGACGTGGTCGTCGTCTTGCCGCTGGCTCCGGCCACCGCGACGCGGCGCGAGTCCGCCATCGTGACCGCCAGGGCCTGGGCTCGGTGCAGAACCCGCAGCCCCCGCTCCCGTGCCGCGCCCAGCTCGACGTTGTCCTCGCGCACGGCGGAGGAGACCACGACGGTGTCGACCCCCTCCAGGTAGCCGGCGTCATGGCCGACGTGGACGTCAGCACCGCCGCGCCGCAACACATCCAGCACCGGAGATGACTTGACGTCAGACCCGCTCACGGGGATCCCGCGGTCGAGCATGATGGCGGCGACCCCCGACATGCCTGCGCCACCGATAGCCACGAAATGGACCCGGCCGAGCTCGTCGAGGTCAGGGAGGGGCGAGCCGAAGTCGAACCGAGGGTTGACGCCGTCCATCATTCAGCGCCCCACCCGTGCGGTGGCCGCGGTCACCACGAGGTCGGCCAACAGCTCGTCGGCCCCGCGCTCCCCCACCTCCGAGGCCGCGGCCGCCATCGCGGACAGACGCTCACGGTCGCGAGCCAGCTCCACCAGGGCGGTGCCGACCCAGGCCGAGGTGAGGTCGGCGTCGTCGACGAGGATGCCGCCGCCGGCTGCCACGACGGTCGCCGCGTTGAGGCGCTGCTCGCCGTTGCCGATCGGGAGCGGGACGTACACGGCGGGCAGCCCGACGGCGGTGAGCTCGCAGACGGTGCTGGCGCCGGCGCGGGCCACGACGAGGTCGGCCGCCGCGTAGGCGAGCTCCATCCGGTCGGCGTACGGCAGCACGACGTAGGGCGGCCCGTCCGGGACCTGGGCGACCTCCACGTCCTTGCCGGTTCCGGAGAGGTGGAGGACCTGCACCCCGGCGTCGCGCAGGGTTGCCACCGCCCCGTAGAAGGCGTCGTTGATGCGGGCCGCCCCGAGGGACCCGCCGGTGACGAGGACAGTCGGCCAGCGGTGGCCGAGCCCGAAGAGCTCGAGGGCCTCGGCGCGACGCACGGCGCGGTCCAGGGTGGCGATCTCGCGACGCAGCGGCATGCCCACCACCGTCGCGTGCCGCAGCGGCGTCGACGGAAAGGTCACCGCGACGGCCTGCGCGAACCGCGCGCCGAGCCGGTTGGCCAGGCCCGGGCGGGCATTCTGCTCATGGACGACGACCGGGATGCGCCGGCGCCGGGCTGCCAGGTATGCCGGCGTGCTGACGTACCCGCCGAAGCCCACGACGATGTCGGCCCCGACCTCGTCGAGGGTGGCCCCGGCGGCGGCGACCGCCGCCCGCAGGGCCATCGGCAGCCGGACCAGGTCCATGCTGGGGCGCCGGGGCAGCGGCACCTTGGGAAGCACCGACAGCGCGTAGCCTCGGGCCGGGACCAGGCGGGACTCCAGGCCCTGCGCGGTCCCGAGCACCCGGATCTCCACCTCCGCGTCGCGCCGACGCAGGCAGTCGGCGAGGGCGAGCAGCGGCGACACATGACCCGCCGTGCCCCCACCGGCGAGGACCACAGAGCGCGGGCCGGAGGTCACCGACCGCTCCGGCGGCGCGCGGCGCCCGCCTGGACCACGGACAGCGACCGCTTCAGCATCGAGGGGCGCGCGGACAGCGCCTTGGCGCAGCCCGGTTCGGCTCGGGCGAAGGACAGCAGTATCCCCAGGACGAGCATCGTCGTCACCAACGAGGACCCACCGGACGACACGAGCGGAAGCGGCAGGCCGATGACGGGCAGCAGCCCGATGACGGTACCGATGTTGACCATCGCCTGGACGACGATCCACGTCATCGCCCCCGCAGTCGCGACCCGGACGAAGACGTCGCTCGTGCGCATGACCAGCCGGTAGCACGCGATGGTGAGGACGGCGAAGAGGACGAGCACGACGATGGTGCCGGGCAGCCCGAGCTCCTCGCCGATGATGGCGAAGATGAAGTCGTTGTGCGGCTCGGAGAGCCACTGCCACTTCTCCCGGCTGGCGCCGAGCCCCATCCCGAACCACCCACCGTCGGCGAGCGCGAACCGCCCCTGGATCGGCTGGCGGGCGTTCCCGAACGGGTTGGTGTCACGGCCGAGCCAGACGTCGAACCGCGCCAGCCGGTTGGGGCTCACCACGACCATCGTCACCGCGAGGGCCGAGAAGGCGGCGAAGGCGATCGCGAACCACCTACCGGGCACCCCTGCCGCATACAGGACCGCGGCGATGATCGCGCCGAGGACGAGCACCGTGCCCAGGTCGCCGCCGACGAGGACGAGACCGACCGAGAGGGCGGCCACGGGGAAGATGAACGGCACGACGACATGACCGAGCTCGTCGAGCCGGCGGTGCTTGCGGCTCAGGATGAGGGCGCCGACGAGAACGAGACCGAGCTTGATCAGCTCGGAGGGCTGCATCGTCAGCGGGCCGAACCGGATCCAGTTCCGGTTGCCGTTGACGTCCCGGCCCAGCGGGGTGAACACGAGCATCTGAAGCGCCAAAGCAGCCAGCAGGGCCGGCATCGCCAGGCGCTTCCAGGCGAGCACCGGCAGCCGGGAGGCCACGACCAGGGCAACCGCGCCGATCACCGCGAACTCCAGCTGGCTCTGGAAGATGGCGAACGGCGACGCGAGCTTGGTCTCCTTGAGCGACATGACCGTGGACGCCGACAGGACCATGACGAGCCCGAACACGACCAGGGCGAGCGTCACGCCGAGGATGAGGTTGTAGGTCGCCACCGGCGAGTCGAACCTCGCCAGCCAGGTCGCGAACCGGCCGCGCCTGCGCTCAGCCGTTCGCGGGCGCGACGCCGTAGAGGTGCTGCTCACCGCGTCACTCCCCAGCGGCGGCGGCGAGCCGACGGACGGCCTCGGCGAAGGCCTCACCACGCGCGACGTAGTTGGTGAACATGTCCATGGACGCGGCCGCGGGCGCCAGCAGGACCACATCGCCCGGCTGGGCCAGGGCGGCGGCCTCGGTCACGACGCGATCCATGGTGCCAGTGTCCGTGGAGTCGAGGTCGATGACGGGGACGTCGGGCGCGTGTCGGGTCAATGCCTCGGCGATCCGGGCCCGGTCGGCGCCGATGAGGACGACCCCGCGCAGCCGGTCGGCGACCCCGGCCACGAGGTCGTCGACCTCGGCGCCCTTGAGCAGCCCGCCGGCGACCCACACCACGTGCTCGTAAGCGCGCAGCGAGGCCGCGGCGGCGTGCGGGTTGGTCGCCTTGGAGTCGTCGACGTAGCGGACCTCGCGGACGACGGCGACCTGGGCGATGCGGTGCGGCTCGGGGTGGAAGGACCGCAGCCCCAGGCTGACGGCGCCGGCGGGTACGCCATGGGCGCGGGCGAGCGCGGCCGCGGCCAGGGCGTTGGCGACGACGTGCGGAGCAACCTCGCGCCCCTGGCCGCCGAGGTCGGCGAGGGTGGCCAGCTCGGCGGCCGCGTGCCGGCGCTGCTCCACGAACGCCCGGTCGGCGAGGACGTCGTCGACCAGACCCACCATCGACGGGGCTGGCACGCCGAGGGTGAACCCGACGGCCCGGCAGCCCTCCTGGACCTCGGCCTCCTCGACGAGCCGCTCGGTCTGGGGGTCCTCGACGTTGTAGACGCAGGCCACCTCGGTGTTGGCGTACACCTTGCCCTTGGCGCGCAGGTACTCCTCGTAGGAGCCGTGCCAGTCGACGTGGTCGGGAGCGATGTTGAGACAGGCCGACGCCCGCGGCGCGAGCGAGCTCGACCAGTGCAGCTGGAAGCTCGACAGCTCGACGGCGATGACGTCGTAGGGGTCGGGGTCGAGGACGGCCTCGAGGATGGGGGTGCCGACGTTGCCGGCGCTGACTGCGCGGAGCCCGGCCGCGCGAAGGATCGAGGTGAGCATCTGGACCGTCGTCGTCTTGCCGTTGGTGCCGGTGACGGTGAGCCACGGGGCGGCCCCGGCCTGTGAGCGCATCCGCCAGGCCAGCTCGACCTCGCCCCACACGGGTACCCCGCGCAGCGCCGCCTCGACGAGGAGCGACTGGTCCGGCCGCCATCCCGGGGAGGTGACGACGAGGTCGACCGGCTCGGCCGGCATACCCGACGTCGCCTCGGCACCGAAGCGCAGACCGGCGCCCAGGATATCGAGGATCCGCGCCCGCTCCCCCACCACCGGCCGCTCGGCTGGGTCCGCGCCATCGACGACGAGGACCTGCGCACCCCGGTCCAGAAGTGCGTCCGCCGCCGCGAAGCCACTCACGCCCAAGCCAGCGACGACCACCCTCAGCCCAGCCCAGGACGCGTCGCGGTGGGTCAGCCCGGCGAGCCGGGGGCCCGGCTGCTCGGGTCCCGTGGCGGGGGGCGTCATACCGCTCCCACCACCCACTCGGCATAGAAGATGCCCAGACCCAGCGCGACGAACAGCCCAGCGATGATCCAGAACCGGATGACGATCGTCACCTCCTGCCAGCCGAGCAGCTCGAAGTGGTGCTGCAGCGGGGCCATCCGGAAGACCCGCTTACCGGTGGTCTTGAACGACGTCACCTGGATGACGACCGAGAGGGTGATGGTGACGAACAGGCCGCCGAGGATGACGATGAGGAACTCGGTGCGAGTGGTGATCGCCAGGCCGGCCATCGCGCCGCCGAGGGCGAGCGAACCCGTGTCACCCATGAAGATCTTCGCGGGCGAGGCGTTCCACCACAGGAACCCGAAGCAGGACCCCATCAGGCTCGCAGCGACGACCGCGAGGTCCAGCGAGTCGCGGACCTCGTAGCACTTGATCCCAGGAGTGAACTGGCAGTTCTGGTTGGTCTGCCAGATGCCGATGAGGACGTACGCCGCGAAGACCATGACCGATGCGCCGGTCGCCAGGCCGTCGAGGCCGTCGGTGAGGTTCACCCCGTTGGACAGCGCGGCGATCATGAAGTTGGCCCAGACGATGAACAGGATGAGACCGAGGATCGTCCCACCGAAGGCGAGGTCGAGGTGGGTGTCCCGGACGAAGGAGATCTTCGTCGATGCGGGGGTCAGCCATCCTCGGTTGGGGAACTGAAGCGCCAGGATCGAGAAGAGCACGCCGATGAGGGCCTGGCCGGCGAGCTTCTCGCGGGAGCGCAGCCCCAGGCTGCGCTGCTTGCTGATCTTGATGTAGTCGTCGAGGAAGCCGATGACGCCGAGGCCGGCCATGAGCAACAGCACGAGCAGGGCGGAGACGCTCGGTCCGGTCAGGGTGAACAGGTGCGCCATCGCGTATGCGGCCACCGAGGCGCCGACGATGACCGCACCACCCATCGTCGGGGTGCCGCGCTTGGTGTGGTGAGAGGTGGGCCCGTCGTCGCGGATGAACTGCCCGTAGCCGCGCCGCAGCAGGAACTTGATGAACATGGGCGTGCCGAGAAGGGAGATGACCAGGGAGACCACCGCGGCGACGAGGACGGCCTTCACCTAGCTCTCCTCCCTCGCGCCGGCGAATCGGTCTCCGAGCCACCGTAGTCCCGCGTCGCGGCTGGACTTGAACAACACGACGTCGCCCGGTCGCACTTCTGCCGACAGCACGGCGTAGGCCTCATCGGCGTCGGCGACGTGCGTGCACCTCGTGGCGGCGCCGACCCCTCGCCCGGCCGCCCCGTCGCAGATCAGCCGGGCGGCCGCGCCGACCACGAGGAGCCGGTCGATGCCGAGATCGGCTGCCAGCGCTCCGACGGCCCGGTGCTCGGCGTCGCTGTCGGCGCCGAGCTCGAGCATCGTCCCAAGCACCGCAATGGTCCGCCGGTATCCACCCATCGCCCTCAGTGCGCGCAGGGCTGCCGCCATGGAGTCCGGGTTGGCGTTGTAGGCGTCGTTGACGACGCGGACGCCGTCGGCCCGGTCGGTGACCTCCATCCGCCACCGGCTCACCACCCTGGCCCGGCCGAGTGCGGCGGTGACCTCGGTGAGATCCATGCCGCACTCCAGAGCGACGGCGACGACCGCCAGGGCGTTGCCGACATGGTGCCGTCCGGCGAGGTCGAGCCGCACCTCGGCCCGCCCGGCCGGCGTGGCGACGACGAAGGACGGGCGCCCGCCGTCGTCGAGCTCGACGCCCTCGGCGCGGACGTCGGCGTCGGCCGCCTCGCCGACGAGGACGATGCGGGCCGGCGTGCCGGCGGCCATGGCGCGAACGACCGGGTCGTCGGCGTTGAGGACCGCGAGGCCGTCGGCGGGCAGGGCCTGTGCCAGCTCGGCCTTGGCCCGCCCGATCGCCTCCCGGGACCCGAACTCACCGATGTGGGCCGCGCCGACGTTGAGGACAACTCCGATGCGCGGGGGGGCGATCGTCGTCAGGTAGCGGATGTGGTCGATGCCCCGGGCGCCCATCTCGACGACGAGGAAGCGGGTGCCGGCCGTGATGCGGGTGACGGTGAGCGGGACCCCGACCTCGGAGTTGTAGGACCCGGCCGCGGCGACGGTCTCGCCCGCCACGGACAGGACCGAGCCCAGCAGGTCCTTGGTGCTGGTCTTCCCCGAGGACCCGGTGACCCCGATGACGACGAGGTCTCGGCCGCGGTCGACCACGGCGCGGGCCAGCGCCGCGAAGCCCGCCTGCACGTCCGGCATGACGATGCAGGGCAGGGCGTCGACCGCGCGCGTGGTGAGGGCCGCGACGGCCCCCGCGTTCGCCGCTGCAGCGACGAAGTCGTGGCCGTCGAGGCTCTCACCGATCCGAGCCACGTAGAGGCTGCCCGGCCCCGCCTCGCGCGAGTCGGTCACCACCGGGCCGTCGACGAGCAGCTCGTCCGCACGCTCCGCCGAGACGCCGTGCAGGGCCCCACCGGTGACGGCGAGCACCTCCGCCAGGCTCATGGCGATCACGGCGTCGGCTCGTGTCCGGCGGCGGCGACCGACCCGTCCGGGGGCGCGGCGGCGAGCGCGGCGTCGAGGGCGAGCCGGAGCTCGTCGCGGTCGTCGAACGGGTGGACCACTCCCGCGATGTCCTGGCCGGTCTCGTGGCCCTTGCCGACGACTGCGACGGTCGAGCCGGGCCCGCGGTCCAGAGCGATGCGGACCGCGGCACGGATCGCAGCCCGGCGCCCGCCGCCCTCGTCGTGGACCTGCTGAGTCGTCCGGCCGGCCTCGGCCCCGGCGACGACCGCTGCGCGGATGAGTGACATGTCCTCCGAGCGCGGGTTGTCATCGGTGACGACGACGACGTCTGCGTTGCTGACGGCGGCCAGGCCCATCGCCTCGCGCTTGCCACGGTCGCGGTCACCGCCAGCGCCGAGGACGACGACGAGGGCGCCCGCGGTCGTCGGCCGGAGCGCCCGAAGTGCGGCGGCGACGGCGTCGGGGGTGTGGGCGTAGTCGACGACCGCCAGCGGTGCCCTGCCGTCGGGCACCGAGGGCCGCACCCGCTCCATCCGGCCGGGCACGTGCGGGTCGGTGAGGATGGCGCGCTCGACGGCGCTCGGGCGCTCCCCACCGAGGATGAGCGCGACCGCGGCCATCGCCGTGTTGACGATGTTGAAGGCGCCCGGCAGGGCGCTGCGCAGGGCGAGCTCGGCCTGCGGGCCGCGCAGCACGAACGTCGCGGGGTCGGAGCCGCCCACGACCACCCGCCAGTCCGCCTCGACCTCGGGACGCGAGGTGAGGGTGGTCACCGGGATGGCGGCACTGGCCGCCAGCATCACCCCCCAGTCGTCGTCGACGCACACCAGGGCCTGGCGCGACCGCGTCGGCGTGAACAGTGATGCCTTGGCGGCGAAGTAGTCGTCCATGTCGGTGTGGAAGTCGAGGTGGTCGGGGCTCAGGTTGGTGAACGCCACCACGTCGAAGTGCACCCCGTCGACGCGGCCGAGGCGCAGCGCATGGCTCGACACCTCCATCGTCACGACCGTCACTCCGCGTTCGAGCATGACCGCCAGGAGAGCGTGAACGTCGGTGGCCTCGGGCGTCGTACGCGCGGTCGGGACGATCTCGTCGCCGATCCGGGTCCCCACGGTGCCGATGACGCCGGTCACCCGTTCGTCGGCCCGGAACCCCGCATCGACCAGATAGCTCGTGGTCGTCTTGCCGTTGGTGCCGGTGATGCCGACCACC